>CAYUJH010000001.1:0-26204 GCA_964444995.1 uncultured Roseobacteraceae bacterium
TTGGCTACTGCAACGCCTACGCGTGTGCGGCCGTAGAGGTGCGTGCTATCGCCCAAGGCGAGGTTCACCTGTGCGCCTTGTACGTTTTTGTAATACTGTAAGAACTCCGAGGAGGACTGCTGAAAGACAAGGTCGCCGGCTTCAAGGCTGCCTTTTTCATGTTTTAGCCCGATATACACGCGGTCAAACGTTTGGATTTGCTGCGTATTTCCTTCGGGCTGATAGGGCACTTGTTGGTCGGAAAGCACTGCTTCGATGCGCAGTGCTTCAGTAAGCTGTCCGCTGAGTTGTAAGTTAAGGGCAGAATTGACAAACACATCCTGCGCCGAGCCGAACGAAACGGCTCTTGTCAGGCTGCCTGTTTTTTTCACTTCTGCGCCATTATCGAGATTTTCTGTGCCCGAAATCGAAAAAAGGCCCTCGCGCTCTAGGCCCCATGCCCCTTCGCTGCGCGTGGGGACTGGCAGGCGGAGTTCGAGCGAGTCGCGCTCCTTAATTTGGTTGGGTTCTCGCAGCCGAACCACGCCGGAAAACAGAAACGGAAATACGCGATAACATATCTCTATTGAATCGGGAGGAGCGAACGAACCCACAGGGGTAAGCTGTAGGGTGTTTTGGGCGAAGTCGAAATGGGCGACGAGCAAACTATCGGGCAGGCTGCCCGGCCGTCGTGCCGTTTTCCAAAGTGCCCGAAGGCGAATGCTCTCCTCAGCGACCGAGAGCGTATCGAGCAAAAAGGGAGTTACAGACCATGCTACGCGCCTGCAACGCAAATTAGACACCTCGTCGGCACGTTCTTGCGCGTACGCTTCACCGGCAGTCGCAAGCCAAATTGCAAGCCACATCCAGAGCAATCCTCGAAAGGCAAGGGAGAGGTGAAAAGTTGGAAAGGTCATAAAAGAGTGCGGCCTCGAGAAAAAAGTTCTTGAGCGAGTGTATGTAAAGAATTGAAAAGAAGTAAGCGGCGTACTTGCTGGCTTTGTGTAGTATAACTACATGGGAGCGTTGCGCACTTGCCGTAAAAATAAACAACAACAAGTACGCAAAACTACGCAGTACCCAAACCGGTATTACCAGACAGTAAAAAGGGCTTATGTTCCCAAGGCTCTGCTACATAACGCATATTTGGCACTGAAAATCTTTTTGAGTTGTATGCTTATTTGATAAGAAGCCAATTACTTTCTCCGACTTGTTAACATTTAGAAGTAAAAAAATGATATTTTTGCCGCCTAATCAAAGTTTTAAGCATTTTGACACTTATCAAATCAATTTCGGGAATACGAGGTACTATCGGTGGAGAAGCAGGCCAAAACCTGACCCCGCCCGATGTCGTGAAGTTTGTGAGCGCGTACGGCGCATGGATGCGTGCCAACGAACAGCTACCTAAGAAAGTAGTAGTTGGGCGCGACGCACGCATTTCGGGAAGCCTCATCGGCCAACTCGTTACCGCTACGCTCTGTAGCATGGGTATCGATGTGGTGGACATCGGCTTGGCTACTACGCCTACCGTTGCGATGGCCGTGCCCGAAGTACAAGCAGGGGGAGGTATCATTGTTACTGCTAGCCATAACCCGGCAAACTGGAACGCACTCAAACTCCTAAACGCAGAGGGTGAATTTCTTGACGATGCCAACAGCAAACGCGTAGTAGAACTTGCCGAAGCAGGGAACTTTGTATATGCAACCAACCAAAAACTTGGTAAAATATATCCCGACACCACGCAGCTCGACACGCACATTGAAAAGATTTTGGCACTGCCACTTGTAGATACCCAGGCAATCGCCGCGAAAGGCTTTCGCATTTTGGTCGATGGAGTCAATTCGGTGGGCGGCTTTGCCGTGCCAAAGCTACTCGAAGCCCTCGGCGTGCACGACGTACAAGTAATTTACGGAGAGCCTACTGGCAAATTTGCGCACAATCCCGAACCGCTTCCGGAGCACCTCACCGAACTTTGCCACAAAATGGAGGTAGGCAACTACCACCTAGGCATCGCCGTGGACCCCGACGTAGATAGACTCGCATTTGTTTCGGAAGACGGTACGCCTTTTGGCGAAGAATATACCCTCGTAGCGGTAAGCCACTACGTACTCACCCACACAGCTGGCAATACGGTCTCAAACCTTTCTTCCACCCGCGCCCTGCGCGACGTTACCGAGAAGGCGGGCGGCACACATTATGCCTCTCTCGTAGGAGAGGCCAACGTAGTAGTCAAAATGAAGGAATGTCAGGCTATTATTGGCGGAGAAGGCAACGGCGGGGTTATCTACCCACCCCTGCACTACGGCCGCGACGCACTTGTAGGCATCGCGCTGTTTCTTTCGCATCTTGCCCATTTTAAGGGTACTGCCAAAATGTTGCGCAAAACCTATCCCGACTACTACATTGCCAAAAACAAGATAGAACTTACCCCGGAGATAGATGTAGACCACGTGCTCGAAAAAATGAAAGAGCGCTATCAAAACATGCCTATCAATACGGAAGACGGCGTAAAAATAGAGTTTGAGCAAGAATGGGTGCACCTTAGAAAGTCGAACACCGAACCGATTATTCGCATTTACTCCGAGTCCGACTCGCTTTCTACCTCCGAGCATCTGGCCAATAAAATCATCGAAGATATCAAAGAAATCATAGCCTTTCGCGCCGAAGAGTAGCGCGTAGGGTGCAGCACACAACGGATTACCTATCAGTTTAATACCTTAGTTCTATGAGAGCCTACCTAGACAGCGCCGCTACTACCTCGCTCGCTCCCGAAGTACTCGAAGCAATGCTGCCCTTCCTGCGCGACGGGTTCGGCAATCCCTCCTCTACCCACTCCCACGGGCGCGAAGTCCGCAGTGCTGTAGAAAAAGCCCGCCGAACAATAGCCGAACAGCTCAATGCCTTCCCTTCTGAAATCTATTTCACCTCCGGAGGCACAGAGGCCGACAATACCTTTCTGCGAGGTACAGTTGCTACGCAAGGCACACAACACGTTATCAGCAGCCCTTTAGAGCACCACGCCGTATTGCATACCCTTGAAGACCTCGCACATAGAGGCACTATTCAGCTTCATTTTGTAGAGCACGACCAACAGGGTGTCTTCAACCTCGACCACCTCGCCGCCCTATTGGGTCAATATCCCCATGCCCTCGTTTCGCTCATGCACGGCAACAACGAATTGGGCAACCTCAATCCACTTGCCGCCATCGCCGAACTTTGCAAAGCACACGGCGCTACGTTTCATAGCGATACCGTGCAGACGATTGGCTATTATCCCCTCAATACCAAAGAGCTACACGCGCAGGGGCTGGTAGGTGCCGCCCACAAATTCCATGGGCCCAAAGGCGTAGGCTTCCTGTATCTGAAAAAAGGCTTTAAAGTATCGGCATTTGTTACCGGTGGTGGCCAAGAGCGCAACCTACGCGGGGGCACTGAAAACACCTATGCCATCATAGGCATGGCAAAAGCCCTCGAACTCTCTTTGAGTACACGCGAAAAAGCCCTAGCCCACATGCGCCAGCTCAAAGCGCAAATGATAGCCCTTTTACACCAACATCTGCCGACTAACTCGTTTACGTTCCATGGTCTATCTGCCAACGAGGAGAGCAGTCTGCCTTCGGTGCTGAATGTAGGTATCTCGCACCCTGCAGCTGGTATGCTGCTCTTCAACCTCGACCTACAGGGCATCTCTGCTTCTGGGGGAAGTGCCTGTTCGAGCGGTTCGCAGGTAGGCTCTCACGTAATCAGCGCGTTAAATCTGCCTGTAGGCTATACACCGGTGCGCTTCTCGTTTAGCAAATACACCACCCTTGCCGAGGTAAAATATGCCGTAGAGCAACTGGCCAAACTACTCTCCTAAGCAGGGCGTACACGCATACACCTGCGCATTTGTAGGCGTGCTCAACAGAAGTTGGTGATATTGAGAAGAAAAAGGTAAAATATTTTTTGTATTTTAAAAAAACAGTGCTACCTTTGCACTCCCTTATGAGATACTATGCGTATTTAACATGCGCAAAAGTCTCGTTCCATTACGCATTCAACAATACTGTAGTATATAATCTGAAAAGAAACTCAGCCGTAATTTCGGTTGGGTGATGAGACGTTTTTCTACTTTAACAAGCATCTGCTATGTTACAACCAAAAAGAGTAAAATTCAGAAAAAAGCAGAAGGGCAGGGTGCGCGGAGTCGCACAGCGTGGCCATACAATTTCCTTTGGTAGCTTTGGAATCAAGTCGCTAGAAGCTGGCTGGCTTACCTCGCGCCAAATTGAAGCTGCGCGTATAGCCCTAACCCGCTCTATGAAAAGAGAAGGTAAGGTATGGATTCGCATCTTCCCCGATAAGCCTATCACCAAGAAGCCTGCCGAGGTACGTATGGGTAAAGGTAAAGGTGCTCCCGAGTACTGGGTAGCCACGATACGCCCGGGCACAATTCTTTTCGAGTCCGACGGTGTTGCCCTTGAAGTAGCAAAAGAGTCTATGCGTCTTGCTGCTCAGAAACTTCCCGTTAAAACAAAATTCGTTACACGCGTAGATTATAACGGTTAATAAGCCATGAAACAACAGGTAGTAGAATATAGAAACATGAGTGTTGCAGATTTGCACGGAAGCATAGCCGCAGAAGAGCGCGAGCTACAACGCCTAAAGTTTGCCCACGCCATCACTCCGTTGGCAGACCCCAGCCGCATCACGAAGACCCGCAAGGCTATTGCCACGATGAAAACCATCCTCAGCGAGCGCGTAGCCGAAAGTCTGAGCACAAAAATCGCAAGTGGTGAAATCACCCTAGAGAACATCTATGCTCACTTGGGTAAAGGAGAGTATCCTATCACATTAAGAAAATCGAGAGTTAAAAGCCTGTTTGCCCAACACGGTAAATAAAATAAACGAAGATGGAAGAAAGGAAACGCAGAAAAGAAAGAATAGGCATGGTAGTAAGCAACAAGATGCAATCTTCGATTGTCGTTGTGGTGGAAAGAAAGCTCAAACACCCTATCTACGGGAAATTCACCAAAAAAACTACCCGATTCATGGCTCACGATGAGCAGAACCAATGCCAAATCGGCGATAAAGTTCGCATCATGGAAACGCGCCCCTTGAGCAAAAATAAAAGATGGCGTCTTGTAGAAATCATAGAAAGAGCGCGCTAATACCCACTATACACACAAAGGTTTCAAGTTCAAATTTGTTTAGAGATGATACAGCAAGAATCAAGATTAACCGTAGCCGATAATAGTGGTGCCAAAGAAGTGCTTTGTATCCGCGTACTCGGAGGTACAGGCAAACGCTATGCCTCTGTAGGAGATAAAATTGTAGTAACCGTTAAGTCGGCCATTTCTTCGAGCAACCTCAAGAAAGGAACAGTCTCTAAAGCTGTCATTGTGCGCACTAAGAAAGAAGTGAGAAGAAAAGACGGTTCGTACATTCGCTTCGAAGACAACGCCGCCGTATTGCTCAACAACAACAATGAGCCACGTGGTACCCGCATCTTCGGGCCTGTTGCGCGCGAGTTGCGTGAAAAGCAATTCATGAAAATAGTTTCGTTAGCTCCTGAAGTATTGTAGCAATGAGTAGTAAAGTAAAAATCAAAATAAAGAAAGGCGATAGCGTGCGTGTAATCGCAGGAAACCACAAAGGTAAAGAAGGAAAAGTCCTTAAAGTCCTGCAAGAAAAAGGCCGCGCCATTGTTGAAGACACCAACATTATCACAAAACACGTGAAGCCTTCGGCCAATAAGCCCGAAGGAGGTGTGCAGCGAACCGAAGCTCCTATCGAGTTAAGCAATCTTATGTTGCTCGACCCCAAGACAGGAGAACCTACACGCGTAGGACGTAAGATTGACGAAAAGACTGGAAAGTTAAAAAGATACGCTAAGAAAACCGGAGAATTCATTGACTAATGGCGGCACCTAGATTAAAAAAGAAGTACCAGGAAGAGATTGCACCGATGCTTAAAGAAAAATTTGAGCTAAAAACGGTTATGCAAGTTCCCAAATTAGAGAAGATTTCCATCAACCGAGGCATCGGCGAAGCAGTTGCCGATAAAAAGTTGGTAGATATTGGCCTAGAAGAGCTTACGATCATTGCAGGTCAGAAAGCTGTACCTACGATTGCCAAAAAATCAGTCTCTAACTTTAAATTGCGCGAAGGAATGCCGATTGGAGCGCGCGTTACCTTGCGCGGAGACCGCATGTACGAGTTCTTAGACAGACTCGTAACGATTGCCCTCCCGCGTGTGCGCGACTTTAAAGGCGTAAGCGACAAGAGCTTCGACGGACGAGGCAACTACACACTCGGCGTGAAAGAGCAAATCATTTTCCCTGAAATCTCGATTGATAAGGTGAAAAAAATTGCTGGTCTCGACATTACGTTCGTCGTCAAATCAGAGTCCGACGAGCAAAGTTATGAGTTGCTGAAAGCCCTCGGAATGCCTTTTAAAAAATAAAAATAACAAGAGAAATGGCTAAAGAATCAATCAAAGCACGTGAGAGAAAGCGTGAAAAATTGGTGGCAAAGTATGCAAAAAAGCGTGCAGAGCTGAAAGAACAAGGGGATTATTTGGCGCTCGATAAATTGCCCAGAAATGCATCACCCGTGCGCCTGCACAACCGCTGTAAACTCACCGGACGCCCCAAGGGCTACATGAGACGGTTTGGTATATCTAGGGTAACATTTCGGGAGTTAGCTTCACAGGGTAAGATTCCGGGAGTTACTAAGGCAAGTTGGTAGTGTACACACGCCAAGTTTCAAACTGCGATCGAAGAAATTAAATAGATAATGTAATGACAGATCCAATAGCTGATTACTTAACGAGATTAAGAAACGCCATTAAAGCTAATCATCGTATAGTCGAGATTCCAGCCTCCAATATCAAAAAAGAGATTACTAAAGTGCTCTACGATAAAGGCTACATACAAGGATATAAGTTTGTGGACGGAGGAAACACACAGGGGATTATCAAAATCGCCCTGAAGTATAACCCCAAAACAAAACTTTCCGCTATGGTGCACCTAGAGCGTGCCAGCCGTCCTGGTTTGCGCAAATACTCAAGAGCCGACGGAATGCCACGTGTACTCAATGGCTTAGGCATCGCCATCGTATCCACTTCGCGTGGGGTCATGACCGATAAAGAAGCGAGAAGCCTGCACGTAGGCGGCGAGGTGCTCTGCTATGTTTACTAATATAAAAAGATAAAGTTATGTCTCGAATAGGAAGTAGTCCCATTAAAATACCCGCAAATGTTAAGGTAAATGTGGAACAAGGCGTAGTAACGGTAGAAGGCCCAAAAGGAAAACTCACACAGCACATCGCCGCCGATATTGAGTTTGCACTCGAAGATGGTCAGTTTACCCTCACACGTAAGTCGGATAGCAAACCCGATAAGGCTAAGCACGGTCTGTACCGCTCGCTAATTGCTAATATGGTTACAGGCGTAACAGAAGGTTATAAACATACCCTCGAACTTGTGGGCGTAGGTTTTAAGGCCGAAGCGCGCAGTAAACAACTCTTGGAGATGAGCCTTGGGTATTCTCACAGCGTGTATTTCCAACTTCCCGACGGAGTATCCGCTGCTACAGAAACACTGAAAGGTAAAAGCCCTACGATTACGCTTGAAAGCATTGATAAGCAACTTTTGGGGCAAATCTCTGCCAAACTCAAGTCGCTACGGAAAGTAGAACCGTACAAAGGAAAAGGTATCCGCTTCAAAGGCGAGCAAATTAGAAGAAAAGCAGGTAAGACTGGAGGTAAGAAATAATCAATAACGATGAAACAGACTAAAACTTTGAGAAGACTGCGCATCAAAAGAAGCATCCGAAGTAAAATTTCGGGTACTGCTGCGCGTCCGCGTATGTCAGTCTTTAAAAGCAACACAGGCATTTACGTACAGCTCATTGACGACACAATAGGCAAGACACTTGTATCTGCTTCTTCGCGCGAACTTTCCGATGCAAAGAGCGTGAACGTGGCAATTGCTAAGCACGTAGGCGAGAAAATAGCCGAAAGAGCAAAAGAGCAGGGCATACAGACCGTAGTGTTCGACCGTAACGGCTATTTGTATCACGGTAAAGTGAAAGCATTGGCCGATGGCGCACGAGAAGCAGGGTTACAATTTTAAAAATCACCAGAAACATGAACGACAAATTCAATAAAAAAGTAAGGCCAACTGACACTGAGTTAAAAGAGCGTGTGGTAGCCATCAAAAGAGTCGCCAAGGTGGTAAAAGGTGGTAGAAGATTTAGCTTCTCTGCCATCGTTGTAGTGGGCAACGGCAATGGTACAGTAGGTTATGGCTTGGGTAAAGCCAACGAGGTAACCGATGCAATTACAAAAGGTATCGACGACGCGAAGAAAAACCTCATCACCGTACCGGTGCTTAAAGGAACTATCCCTCATTCCATGGAAGGCAAATACAGTGGAGGCTTTGTGCTATTGAAACCCGCTTCGGCAGGTACAGGCGTAATTGCCGGTGGTGCAATGCGTGCCGTACTCGAGTCGGCAGGGATCAAAGACGTGCTTGCAAAATCTAAAGGCTCGTCAAACCCTCACAACGTAGTAAAAGCTACTTTTGATGCACTTGCCAAGATGCGCGACCCTCGTTCCGTAGCAATTCAGCGAGGAATCTCCCTCAATAAAGTTTTTAATGGTTAACTTTGCAGCCGATATGCCTAGATATAAGATTACACAAATCAGAAGTACTATCAAGCGTCCGGAAAACCAGAAGCGCACCATTAAGGCGCTAGGGCTTGGTAAGATTAACCGCACAGTGGAGCTAGAGGCTACCCCGCAGGTAGTGGGTATGGTTCAAAAAGTTATCCACTTGGTTAAAGTAGAGGAATTGTAAACGTTATTAAAAAATTAGTAGCACCATGAATTTGCACAATTTAAAATCAGCCTCAGGTTCTACCAAGAACAGAAAGCGCGTAGGTAGAGGGCAAGGCTCCGGACGTGGAGGCACCTCAACCCGTGGGCATAAAGGCGCACGTTCTCGTTCGGGCTACAGCCAAAAGGCAGGCTTTGAAGGCGGTCAGATGCCTTTGCAGCGAAGAGTGCCTAAATTCGGCTTCAAAAACCCGAACCGCGTAGAGTATAAAGTACTTAATGTGGACTTTCTGCAAAAAATTGCGGAGGAAAAAGGGCTTACTCACTTCGACCTACAAGCTCTCACAGACCTCAACCTCATTGGCAAGCACGATAAAGTAAAAATATTAGCTAGAGGAGTGCTATCCAGTCCTATTTCTATTACGGCACATGCCTTTTCAGAAAAAGCGAAAAATATCATCGAAAATGCAGGTGGCACTGCTACAGTCTTAGCATAAACCTTATTAAAAGGTATGAAAAAATTCATCACAACCATCAAAAACATATTTTCCATCGAGGAATTGCGTAACCGAATCCTATACACATTAGGGTTGTTGGCTATCTTTCGCTTTGGTTCGTATGTAGTACTTCCCGGCGTGGACCCGAGCAAACTTGTTGAACAGGGAGGCATTTTCGGTATGCTTAATGTATTTTTAGGAGGTGCTTTTAGTAGAGCCTCCATCTTTGCGTTGGGCATCATGCCGTACATTTCTGCCTCTATCGTGATCCAATTACTTACAGTGGCAGTACCTTATTTTCAGAAGCTGCAAAAAGAAGGCGAGTCGGGGCGGAAAAAGATTAATCAAATTACCCGCTTTCTTACTATTGCCATCACGCTCGCGCAGTCTTCGGCCTACTTGAGTACCACTATCCCTTCCGATGCTGTTCTTGTAGAGCAGTCGTTTTTTATTCTCTCTTCTATGGTAATTCTTACTTCAGGCACTATTTTCTGTATGTGGCTTGGGGAACGTATTACCGACAGAGGTATTGGAAACGGTATTTCTATGCTCATTATGATAGGCATTATTTCGGGTTTCCCCGGCGCAATCATTGAGGAAGTTGCTACACGTGGTACAGGAGGCTTCTTGCTCCTTGTCTTAGAGATGTTAGCCTTGTTCTTTATCGTGATGAGTGTGGTACTACTTACACAGGCTGTGCGTCGTGTACCTATTCAGTATGCCCGTCAGGTTACGAGTGGAAAGCAGACAGTGCGCGGTCAGCGTGCATACTTACCCTTAAAAGTGAACTCTGCCAACGTAATGCCTATCATTTTCGCACAGTCGCTCATGTTCTTGCCCTCTTTGTTGGCCGGTTTGTTTGCCCAAGACAACGATGCGGCACGCTACATAGCGCAAAGCTTCTCGGACTTTACTTCGTGGGAATACAATGTAACGTTCGCGATTTTGATTATTGTTTTCACGTTCTTCTACACGGCCATTACGATTAACCCTAATCAAATGGCAGAGGACATGAAACGTAGTGGTTCTTTTGTGCCCGGCGTGAAGCCCGGCGAGGAAACCTCGAACTATATCAGTTCAATTTTGGATAAAATCACCTTACCCGGTGCGCTCTTCTTGGCTGTAGTAGCGGTCTTACCTGCGTTTGCCAATGCTGCCGGCGTTAGTTTTAACTTTGCACAGTTTTACGGTGGCACCTCGCTGATTATCATGGTGGGGGTAGTGCTCGATACTTTGCAACAAATAGAAGGCTATCTGCTAATGCGACACTACGAGGGTATGATGAAGTCAGGCAAGTTGCAGGGCAGGTCGTCTCAGAATGTAGCGGTAGTATAACTTTAGTAAGCAAATAGCATGTCGAAGCAACCCAATATTGAACAAGACGGAGTCATCGTAGAAGCACTTTCCAACGCGATGTTTCGCGTAGAGTTGGAGAACGGTCATCAGGTAATAGCACATATTTCTGGTAAGATGCGGATGCACTATATCAAGATTTTACCCGGCGACAAAGTAAAGCTCGAAATGTCGCCTTACGACTTGACAAAAGGAAGAATTGTTTATCGCTATAAATAACAGAAACTATGAAAGTACGAGCATCAATTAAGAAAAGAAGTGCTGACTGTAAAATCGTCAGACGCAAGGGGAAGGTGTATATCATCAACAAGAAAAACCCTAAGTACAAACAACGTCAAGGATAACTTAAACAAAATATTATACAATGGCACGTATTGCAGGTGTAGATATTCCCGATAACAAGCGCGGCGAGGTAGCATTGACCTATATATTTGGTATAGGCAGACCCTCTGCACAGGCTATTCTCGATAAATCAGGAATTAGCAGCGACAAGAAGGTAAAAGATTGGACGGACGAAGAGGCGCAAAAAGTCCGCGACTTGATAGGTAGCGAATACAGAATAGAAGGCGAGCTAAAGTCTGACATACAGTTGAGTATCAAACGTCTGATGGATATTGGCTGCTACCGTGGCCTTCGTCATAGAAGGGGCTTGCCTGTTCGCGGTCAGAGAACCAAAAACAACTCGAGAACGCGTAAGGGTAAACGTAAGACAGTTGCTAACAAGAAAAAAGCAACGAAGTAATAAGTGATTAGTTTTAATCTGTTTTGAATCTTCGATAATGGCAGGAAAAAGAAAAGATAAAGCAAAGAAAAAAGTAGTTGTAGTTGATGCCCTCGGCGAGGCGCATATCAAAGCCTCTTTCAACAACATCATCATTTCTTTGACGAACAAAAATGGTCAGGTCATTTCATGGTCTTCGGCCGGTAAGATGGGCTTCCGTGGTTCGAAAAAGAATACGCCGTATGCCGCTCAAATGGCTGCGCAAGATTGTGCTAAAGTTGCCCATGACTTGGGCCTTCGCAAGGTGGAGGTATTTGTGAAAGGACCAGGGTCGGGACGTGAGTCTGCTATCCGAACTCTTCAGCAGGTAGGCATTGACGTACTCTCTATTCGCGACGTTACGCCGCTGCCACACAATGGCTGCCGCCCTCCGAAAAGAAGACGTGTTTGATTGTGGTTGATAAAAATTGTAAAGACTAAGTTAGATGGCAAGATATACAGGACCTACTACCAAAGTAGCAAGAAAATTTAATGAGCCTATCTTCGGCTCTTCTCCGGCGAAGTCAAAAGCGCTGAAAGACAAGCCATTCCCTCCCGGCCAACACGGGCGAAACCGTCGCAAGAAGTCTTCGGAATACGCCGTGCAGCTTATGGAGAAGCAGAAGGCAAAATATACATATGGTATTCTTGAAAAGCAGTTCCGCAACTTGTTCGATAAAGCCGCAAGCAAGCAAGGTGTAACCGGTACGCTCTTACTGCAATTCTTGGAGGCTCGTCTCGATAATACGGTATATCGCTTGGGTATTGCTAAAACGCGTCGTGCTGCCCGTCAGCTCGTTTCGCACAAGCATATTACCGTGAACGGAAAAGTAGTAAATATTGCTTCTTTCTCGGTTCGGCCGGGCGATATTGTGGGCGTACGCGACAAGTCGCAAGGGCTTGGTGCTATTGCTGAAAGCCTAGGCAGCCAGCAGCGTTCCCGCTACCCGTGGCTAGAGTGGGATTCTTCTAAAATGCAGGGCAAGTTTATCACTTTCCCAGAACGTGAAGAAATTCCCGAAAACATTCGCGAACAACTTATCGTCGAGTTGTATTCTAAGTAATGTTCTTCCTCTATTACATCGAGTTGTAATCTACTTTAAAGCAAAATACCTATGTCAATATTAGCCTTTCAAATGCCCGATAACGTGGTGATGCAAAAAGCAGATAACTTCCACGGTCTCTTTGAGTTTAAACCGCTTGAAAGAGGATACGGCGTTACTATCGGAAATTCTCTGAGAAGAATTTTACTATCCTCCTTGGAAGGGTATGCGATTATAGGGGTAAAATTCCCGAACGTGCTTCACGAGTTCTCTTCCATTGACGGCGTGGTGGAAGACGTAACGGAGATTATCCTGAACCTAAAAACAATTCGTTTTAAAAAGGTTGGTGAAAATAACGCAACGCGCATCAACGTGCAGGTAAGCGGAAAAGATGTGTTCAAGGCCGAAGACATAGCCAACTTTACAAGCGACTTTAAGGTATTGAACCCCGAGGCGGTTATCTGCCACCTCGATCCTTCGGTTACACTTCAAGTAGAGCTTGTGCTCTCGAAAGGACGTGGCTACGTACCTGCTGAAGATAATAAAGATACAGAGCAAGCACTTGGATATATCCCTATCGACGCCATTTTTACCCCTATCAAAAACGTAAAGTACAGCGTGGAGAATACAAGGGTAGAACAGCGGACAGACTACGAAAAGCTTCTCTTAGAAATTGAAACCGATGGTTCTATCCACCCAGAAGATGCCTTGAAGGGTGCGGCCAATATTTTGATACAGCATTTTATGCTCTTCTCTGACCAAACGATGACTTTCCAACACGAAGACAAGGCGGAGGAAGAACCTATTGACGAAGAATATCTACGTATGCGTAAGTTGCTCAAGAGTTCTTTGAGCGACCTTGACCTTTCGGTACGCGCCTTTAACTGTTTGAAAGCAGCCGATGTGCGCACATTGGGCGACCTAGTTAGCCTTGAGATTGCAGATATGATGAAGTTCAGAAATTTTGGCAAAAAATCGCTCACAGAGCTTGAGCAGCTCGTTGCCGAAAAAAATCTAACGTTCGGACTCGACGTATCCAAGTATCGGTTAGATGAAGACTAGCCCCAGACCATTCGGCTTAAAAAAGAAGATAATAATACAATGAGACACGGTAAGAAAATTAATCATTTAGGCAGAACTGCCTCTCATCGGAAATCTATGCTTTCTAACATGGCGGTTTCCTTGATTATGCACAAGAGAATCTCCACAACGTTGGCTAAAGCTAAAGAACTTAGAAAGTATGTGGAACCCCTCGTTACGAAGAGTAAGGATGACTCTACACATGCACGCAGAGTGGTGTTCGCTTACTTGCAAGACAACGCGGCCATCAACGAGCTGTTCAATAATGTATCTAACAAGGTGGCAGACCGCCCTGGAGGATATACGCGTATCATCAAAACGGGCAACCGGTTGGGTGATAATGCTGAAACGTGCATCATCGAACTAGTAGATTTTAACGAGTTGTTACTTGCTAGCGACAGCGAAGGAAAAGCTACGAGAAGACGACGTAAGAAGAAGTCGAACGTAGAAGCAGCGCCTGCAACCGAGGCGGCCGTAGAAACTACAACGCCGCAAGAAGCCGACGACGCACCTGCTAAAGAAGAAAAAAAATAAGCCAAAATGAAATAAATTTTGTGCGCTATGGGGAAATGATTGTACAGTCATTTCCCTTTTTTTTGAGCATACCACAGCTCACGGCAGGCCGAGTGCCTGTTCAAGAAGTTATAAGGCATATGCTTTTGTTTGTACTTTTCGCTAAGGGTAAAAAAGCAAGCATTTGTCGGAATACTCGTGCAAATTCCCTTTATTTGAACCTAAATTTTAGTCCTACAATACGCTAAATGATGACTTCTAAACTTCAAGCAGGTAGATTATTGTTACAAGACGGCACATCGTTCGCCGGCAAGATGGTAGGCCACGACGGTCTTTCTAGTGGAGAAATTTGCTTCAATACTGGTATGACCGGCTACCAAGAAATTTATACCGACCCCTCTTACTATGGGCAAATTATCGTAACAACCAATGCACATATTGGCAACTACGGGGTGATGAACATGGAGGTAGAGTCGGGGAGTGTGCAGGTGAGAGGCGTAGTGATTAATAGTTTTGCTCATATTTTTTCTCGCAGTAAGGCATTGGCTAGCCTGCAAAAATATCTTGCCGATAACCAAGTAGCCGGTATCTGTGAGGTGGACACGCGCAGTTTGGTGCGTCATATCCGTAAGTATGGTGCTATGAATGCCGTGCTTACAGCTGAGACCCGCTTGGAAGAAGCGTGCAAAGTATTGGCCGATACACCTAGTATGGACGGGCTAGAACTAGCCTCGCAGGTGAGCACAAAACAGGTGTACGATGTGGGTAGTGGAGAATATCGTGTGGCCGTGCTCGATTTGGGGGTCAAACTCAATATCTTGCGCAGCTTTGTCGCTCGAAATTGTACGCTGAAGGTATTTCCTCACGATACGCCCTTAGCCGATATGCTTGCATGGGAGCCCGACGGCTTTTTTCTTTCCAACGGCCCGGGAGACCCTGCCGCCATGCCCGATACAATTGCCTGCGTTGCTCAGATGATTGACACGCAAAAACCTGTATTTGGCATTTGTCTGGGGCATCAAATGATTGCCTCCTCTCAAGGGGTTGGTACATATAAAATGCACCACGGTCATCGGGGCTTAAATCACCCTATCAAAAACTTGCGCACAGGCTTGTGCGAGATTACCTCACAAAATCATGGTTTTACGGTAAGTGAAGAGGCTGTGCGTAAAAATACGGCCATAGAGGTTACGCACATTAACTTAAACGACCAGACCATTGAGGGAATTCGGTTGAAAGACCGCCCGGTATTTTCGGTGCAATATCATCCTGAGGCTTCGCCGGGTCCGCACGACTCACACTATCTGTTTGATGAGTTTGTCGCTTCATTGGCAAGCCGATAAGTTAGGGGAGGGTATATGCGTATTGGGATTGTGGCAAATACAGCTTGGAACGTGGCAAACTTCCGCCGAAACTTATTAGAGGCGTTTCGCGAAGAGTGCCATGAGGTGTGGATATTTGCCCCTACCGATGCGCACGCAGCAAAACTTATTGCTGCAGGGGCATACTTTGTACACGTCCCTTTGCAAAATAAAGGTGCCAATCCTATCCGCGACTTCTACTACGCATGGTCATTATATCGAAAGTATCGCCGGCATCGGCTCGATGTGGTACTACATTTTACGGTGAAACCCAATATTTATGGCACGTTGGCTGCTCGTTTAGCAGGCATACCTTGTATTAATAATGTTACAGGGCTGGGCACAGTGTTTTTACACGATAACCTCAAAACAAGCTTGGCTAAATGGCTGTACCGCTTTAGTTTTCGATTTCCGAAGCTCATCTTTTTCCAAAATGCCGACGACCGTGCCTTATTTGCCAAAGAACGCTTGCTTACATCGGGTGTGCCTACGGAAGTACTGCCCGGCTCGGGAGTGGACACTGCCTATTTTGCTCCGCAGCCGCGTACTGCAAAAGCGCGGAGATTTACCTTTTTGATGATTGCACGGCTACTGTTCGATAAGGGCGTGCGAGAATACGTAGAAGCTGCACGAAAGCTAAAGCCTATGAGCGAGGCGCTCTCGTTTCAGTTGTTGGGTACTTTGGAGACAGAGGCCGGACTTGGCCTGACTGCTGCGCAGGTAGCCCAATGGGAAGCAGATGGACTTGTTGAATACTTAGGCACAACCGACGACGTGCGCCCCTTTATTGCCGATGCCGACTGCGTAGTGTTGCCTTCGTATCGTGAGGGGACGCCACGGGCATTGCTCGAGGCTGCTAGTATGGCGAAGCCTTTGATTGCCACCAACGTAGCTGGCTGTAAAGAGGTAGTGGCCGAAGGGGAGAATGGCTGGTTGTGTGCCCTAAAAGATGCGGACGATTTGGCAGAAAAAATGACTCGAATGTGGGTATGTAGCCCAGCAGAGCGCGACCGAATGGGCCAAAATAGCCGCGTGTTAGCCGTACAGCGTTTCGACCATACACTGGTTACCACCGCTTATCAAAGAGCGATTGCTCGCCTAGAAACAAAAGTTGTGTGAAAAGTATATACAAACGATGGTAGTATGAAGGATATTTTGATTTTAAATGGCCCTAACCTGAACTTGCTTGGCAAGCGCGAACCCGATATTTACGGCCGAGAAACTTTTGAGGACTACTTGGTTACCCTGAAAACACGTTTTGAACATAAAGCATTCTTGCACTACATACAATCGAATCACGAGGGTGTATTGCTCGATACGCTGCACGCGCAGGGCTTTACTATCGGCGGAATCGTTTTCAATGCTGGCGGCTATACCCACACGTCCGTAGCGCTTGGCGATGCGATTGCCGCAATTGCTGCCCCGGTGGTAGAAGTCCATATTTCCAACGTATATGCTCGAGAAAACTTCCGCCACCACAGTTATTTGAGTAAGCACTGCGCTGGGGTAATCGCCGGTTTTGGTTTTATCGGATACGCACTGGCTATCGAGTATTTGATAAGTTTAGGACAGCAGCAGGCTTCATATTAATCTTCCGAAGAGGTGTAGCGCACAATTTTTTCGTATAGTACGTGCTTATCGAAGGGCTTGAAGATGTAGTCGTCCATACCGGCGGCGTAACAGCGTTCGGCTTCGCCTTTTAGCGCAGAGGCCGTCATGGCGATGATAGGCACTTGGCTTTTGGCTACGTTGAGGTCTTTGCGGATAGCTTTTGTGGTGTCGTAGCCGTCGAGTTCGGGCATGTGCACATCCATTAGCACGAGGTCGTAATGTTTTTGTTTGAACATTTCGAGGGCTTTTTTTCCATCTTCTGCTACATCTACTTGGTAGTTCCATTTTTTGAGAAAACTTACCACTACTTTTTGATTTACCTCGTTGTCTTCCGCTACTAGGATAGCTTTTGCCGTTCCTTGGCGGGGAATGAGCGGCACTTTGGTAGTAGGTTTGCCTACGAGCGACTCTTTATTTTTCTTGTAGGGGATATCGAACGAAAAAGTGCTTCCTTTTCCCATTTCGCTTTCCAAGAACATCTGTCCGTTTTGCAGCTCTACCAATTTGCGCGAGATGGTCAGTCCTAGCCCTGTACCGCCGTATTTGCGAGTCGTGGAGGTAGAGGCCTGTGTGAAACTGCTAAAAATGAGTTCGAACTTGTTGCGCGGGATGCCAATTCCGGTATCTTTTACAAAGAAGCGGAGCGTAACGGTATCCTCGTCTTCGCTGATGACTTTCGTGCCGAGCGTAATGCTGCCCTTGATGGTAAATTTAATAGCATTGCTAAGCAGATTAAGTAAAATTTGACCCAAGCGCACAGGGTCGCCAAGTACGGTTTTAGGAATATCTGGTGCTAAATCTACGAGGACGGCTAGTTTTTTTTCTTCTAGGCGAGGTCTGCAGATTTCGATAGTAGTTTGTACGGTGGAAGCAGGGCGAAGGACGGTTTCTTCAAAGACAAACTTGCCCGACTCTATTTTCGACACGTCGAGCACATCGTTGATAAGCACCATGAGATGCTCGGCAGAGTTTCTCATAATCTGAAAGAATTCATTTTGCTCTTTATTGAGTTCGGTTTCTTCCAGATGTTGCAGCGTGCCTACGATGCCGTTCATCGGCGTGCGTATTTCATGACTCATGTTAGCCAAAAATTCTTGCTTTGCTCTTGCCGAGCGTTCGGCAGCCTCTGCGGAAAGTTCGGCAGCTTTTGCCGAGCGTTCGGCGATTTCCTTGGCTTCTACGAGTTCTTTGTTTTGCTGCTCTATCTCGGCGAGTCTTTGCTCAATTTCTGCCAGCATCTGGTTAAATCCTTCGATAAGTATGCCGATTTCGTCGCTTCTATCTTGCTGAATTCGAATGGAGTAGTCGCGTTTGTTAGAGATTTGGTGGGTAATATGGCTTAGGTCAAGGATAGGCTTTGAAACAATTTTTTGCAGGTTGATAGAGAGCAAAAAGGTAAATACGGAGGTAATGAGCAAAATGGACAGCACCACTACGGCGTAGTTGAAATAGCGGTCGGCGAGCATATCGAGGTTAGCACGCAGATAGACCGTGCTAATTTTTTCGTTTTCATCCTTGATAGGCACGTACACCTCTAGGTAGTTCTGAAATAGCTGAAAATTCACATCTTCTTCTACGAAAGGAGGGATGAAGCCTTGCAGAACGATGCCGGTAGTATCTTGCATGAGCAAGGCTGCTACGTTGCGTACACTGTCGGGGAGGTTGCTGACTACTTGCCGGTCGTAGAGGGCAAAGAGTTGGTTGTTGCCATCGAAAATACAGCCGTGGGTAATGCGGCCATCGTTATGAAGAATCCGCAGAAGACTCTCTACGGCCGATATTTGGTTGTTAAACCGTACCGTTACGTCATTTTGGTTGCCTACTATGGCGGCGGTCTGTTTTAGGTCTTCGATAGTCTGCTGCCGGGTGTTGAGAAAATCGAGCACAAGGAAGGCTAAAAATGCAAATAGCAGCGAGAACACACTTGCTACCATTAAAAGCAAGGTTATTTTATTTTTGATAGACGACTTGCCGCCGAAGAAAATAGGTTTACTTATTCCCATACGCCTCTATTGCTTTTGCCATTTGCCATAGCCGAGAATCTATGATTAGTCGAGCACTGTTGGCAGCATCGGAATTGATAGTGAACCGGTTGCGCATGTCTATGTTCATGATACCTCCGTTGGCACAAAAATCATCGATATCATCGCCTACCGTCAGGATACCTTGCCCCCGGTAGCGAAAACTGTTAATTTCTGCTAATATTTCGCGTGCTTCGTATTCTTTGGATTTTGTAACAAAAATGATGTGGCTTCCTTTGAGGCCTGAAAGCGTATTGGCGCGTTTTATCTCCCACGTTTTGCCTCGGATTCTTCTGTTTTTTAGGGTGTTTTCGATGATGTCGCCGAAGGGGTCGTCGCCAAGAATACCTAGAACAATTTTATCTTGACTGCTAATTTTTTCGGGCCAAGTTACAAAGCGTGCGAAGTTATAGAGCATCATGCCGCGTATCTCGTATGCGCTAAATTGAGCCTGTGCCTTTTGACTGCCCACGCCGAGCGCAAGCAGCAGAAACAGTAAGAAAATTCTCAGGCTATTTTGGAAGACAGTTTTCAAGCGTTATTCGGTTTAGAAGGCTTCACAAATATATTTTTTTTGTGGATACGCGTCTCAATTATTTGTTACCCCGAATAGACTTACTTCAACAAGCAAACCAGAGTTGCCTTCCTTATTAGCTAAGGGTTGTAAATTCCCAAAGGAAATGCGCTCGGGCGATATGCCTCGGCGCTGGAAAAGTTGCTGAAGTTGGTCGAGCACTGAGTTGTAGGCTCCTTGCGAGGCAGGCAGGCCGTAGCCGTTTATTTTCAACGAAATTTGAGCATTGTTTTCTAAAAATGAACAAACCTCCTCAAAATCACTTAGCTGGTCATCGCTCAGTTTGCCTGTATTTTCCGAGAGCGCAAGCGTATGGGCAAGAAGCGTACGCCCTTCCTGACTGCCTACCATGCTTTGGGTAAATACCAGCTTATTAGAGGTGATAGGATTCATCATATCGGTAAGTATTTCGGCGTTGCTTTTTTCGAAGGCCTCGCCGACCATATCAAACAGCTTGTTGTATCGTTGCATGTCGTCTTGTGCAAAGCGGGCGTCTTCGGGAAAAGCATTTCGGGGGTCTTCCAGCTCGTTGAGGCGTAACCAGCCCTCGGTGTCGGCGTTGTTTACTAAGTATTGCAGCAGCAAACCGAGCGCATCGTAGCGCAGTTCGGTCGTATCTTTGGGCATTTGCTCGAACAGTCTAATTGAAGATGCCTTGGTAATTGAGTTGGGAAGTTTTCCTACTACTTTGCCGAAGAGTTTGTACTCGTTGAGGTAGATTTCTTGGCTAAATTCGTAGCTGTATGTGTTCTCGGGTATATCGAGATCCACCGTGGCGATTTCTACCGGGCTTTTTCCCTCCCCAAGGCTGACCTCTACGGCGAGTCTGTAAGAGCGTGCCGGCCGCAAGATAGCCACATAGTTGCCCGATACCGTATCGGGGTCATAGACATACCGCTCTATGGCGTTGGTGCCCAAATCGGTAACCTTTAAGTACGCTGGTAATTTTTTATCGCCCTGCTGTACTTTCATGCTGCCGGTGAGCATAGTAAGTGCAACTTCTTTGCGCGGCTTGAAAATACTAACGATGTCGTGCCCGCCGAGCGATTGTGTATTGTCGATTCGGTTAGACGACAGGTAGGAGTATTGTTCATCGGGTACTTGGGTGAAGTAGTCGTCGTCGAACACCGAGTTGATAGGATAGCCCAAGTTGCGGGGCAGGCTCCAGCTGCCATCATCTTCTCGGTCGCTCAAAAAAATATCCAGTCCGCCCATAGAGCCTTTCTGGTCGGAGCTAAAGTAGAGGCTACGCGTATCGGGATGCACAAAAGGATTAATTTCGTTTTGGGGAGAGTTGACCTGCGCTCCGAGGTTTTCAGGCTCGCCCCAATCTTTGCCTGCTCTTGTGCTTCGGTATAGATCGAAGCCACCTAAGCCGCCCGGCCGATTGCTCGCAAAATAAATTGCGTTGCCGGATTCTGAAAAACATGCGCCGCGTTCTTCGTATTTCGAGTTTATTTTGCCCGAAATTTTACGAGGATTCCCCCATTTGCCGCGTTTGTGTTCGCTGATGTACAGGTCGCCATATTCTTGCCCCTCTTCGGCTATGCTCAAAAGCAGCATACTGTTATCCGACGAGAGGGAGAGCGTGGTGATTTTTCTGCCACGTAGCTCGCCGCTGAGTGGAAAGCCCCAGTCGAGGCCGCGCCGAAACGAAGTAAAGACCGATTCTTCTTCCTGCTGTGCGTCGGTGGGTAGTAGAAAGGCCTGCTCGTCGTTGAGGACAAGCTGAACGGTGTTGTCGGGCCGGTCGGAACTAAAGATAAGCATACGGCGGTCGTTGGAAATAAGGGGCGCGTACTCGCGGTACGAGGTGTTCACCGGGTAGTCGATTACCTGTACAAGGTACTGATTCTTAGGGCGTTTTAGGTATCTTTCGCCGTCTTCGCACATTTCTATCCAGCGCTTTGTATCGCCGAAGGTATCGGGCAGATTTTTCTTATCGAGTTCGTCGATGTAGCGGTTAAAGGCGTTTATGGCATCGATGAAACGATAGTCGCGGTGGTAACAACGTCCTAAGTAGTAGTGTACCTGCTCGGGGACTTGTCCGTTGTTGTGCCGTTGGGCTAGCTCGAAATATTCTCGAGCTTTGCGGCTGTTGTGGTTAGGAGAGTGAAAATAGCAAATCCCTATTTTGTAGAGCAGTAGAGGATCTTGAATTTCTTTAGAGAACAGAGTCATGTAAAGTTTCCACGCACTCGCATAGTCTGCTGCCTCCAAGTACTCGTCTGCGAGTTCCATATCGCTCGGTGCGTTGTCCTGCGCGACGCAAAAATTACCTACCGACAGCGTCAAGGGAGCACAAACCAATATGCGAAGAATATATTTTTTTAAACTCATCGGATTACTTTCAATAAAACTAAACACCTAACGACACTTGGGGCCAATTATTGAACAAAAAATGGAAGGTTTTACTCCTTTCACTTTCCTTTTTGCAGATGCGATGCCCAAGTGTGTGCAATGAGCTGTCCGAAACTTTTCCCAAATGTACGCGCTCAAACCATTCGCTTGGTGCATTTGCACGAAAAGATGAGAATATGCTAAAAAAGGAGGGCATTTTTGGGCAGCGAAGTGCTAGAATGCAACAGCCCCCCTTTGCCAAGTTGCCGCGCTGAATAGCGGTGGCAGGCGCAAAGGGGGGCTATGGAAAAACGAAGCCGTAAAGCGCCTATGTACCCGACTTGGATACCTTTAGTACTAGGGCTTCGTAGCCACTTTCTGCATCGTTGAGCAGGCCTGCTGCTACAATGCCGTCATCGTCGGCTTCTACTACCGAAAAGGCACGCTGTTCACTGCCATCCCCCAACGATTTTTGCCACACCTCTTTGCCTGTTTTATCTACTTTTACAAGGAACACCTTGTAGTTCTCGGCGGTCGCACCGGTACCGTTTGTGCCCTCTTTTACCACCTGCGTATAGCCTGCCGCCACAAAGTTACCATCTCTTGTTTCTATCACGTCGTAGAGTTCGTCGGTGCTCATTCCTCCGAAGGCTTTGTTCCATTGCTCATTGCCTTCTTTATCGGTTTTGATGAGCCAGCCGTCGAGACTAGCCACGGCAAAGGAGTAGGTATAACCGGCTATAAGGTAGCCACCGTCGCTCGTTTGGATAAGGGAGTTACTCATTTCATTGTCGCCCCCGCCAAATGTGCGGCTCCAAGTTAGCTCGCCATTGGTATCTATGTGCAGAAGCCATATGTCCCACTTGCCGTTGCCTTCCGACTCGGTATGGCCTACGAGTGTGTACCCTCCTTCTACTTTTACAAGGGCAGCCCCCTCTTCGCTTTTATCGCCGCCGTAGGTCTTCTCCCATTGCCGCTCGCCTGTTTCGCTGATTTTTACAAGGAAAATATCGGACGACTCTTTTTCTAGGCTTAGGGTTGAGCCAAGGACGAGAAAGCCGCCATCGTGTGCCGGTACGATACTCCGCGCCTCGTCGATGCTTACCTCCGAACCGCTGTGCGAATAGGTTTTATTCCATAGTTCGTTGCCTTGCGCATCCACGCGCACTACCCACATATCTTTCAGCCCAGGGCCGCCGCCGTACGAGTCGGAGTTGCCCACAATCACAAAGTCGCCGTTGGGCAATTCTATCCCACGCGTGGCTTCGTCGGACTCGTTGCCGCCAATTTTCTTTTCCCATACCACGCCCCCTTGTGCAGTAAGGCGCAGCAGATACATGTGCGTAGCGCCACTCGCCGTGGCTGTGCGCCCTATCACCAAAAAACCGCCGGAAGATACGTTGATAATATCTTGCGCGGCATCGTAGCCTTTACCGCCGAAGGTGAGCCAAAAGTTGCTATGAGGCTGGCCTACATGAGTTGCCGCAGGCGTAGAGACGTGCGCGAGGGGAGGCGATGCATGCAGCACCGGAAAAAGCGAAGGGCTTGCCATGGCTGTTTGAAGACCTAACAGTATTGCACCAAGTAGCCCACGTATTACACATTTCATAGAGTTATATTTGTTTAATTTTTGAGTCAAAGCAAGACATTTCAACAACGCCAAAAACTTGAATTGTTGCTAAGTATGCACCTACACAACGGATACTTAACAAATTTTATTTTTCAATACGCGGCCTCTGTGCTTGCTGGCTTATAGCACTCGGCGTGCCTGTACGAATGTTTTGCGCCAATAGTCTGCAGCAAGGTCGTCCTCGCGAACGCCTTTGCTTGTAGAGGTGTGTATGAAGCGCACTTTCCCATTTTCTACACTGCTCACTACGCCCACATGATTGATTCTACGCGTATTTACGTGGGTAAAGAACAAAAGGTCGCCGCGCTCTACCTGTTTTATATCTATTTTTTTACCTACTTTCGATTGCTCCTCCGAACTGCGAGGTAGGTTTACATTCACTTCCTTGAACGAGGTGAACACGAGTCCCGAGCAGTCTATGCCGCGCCGCGACATGCCTCCGAGCCGATGCGGAGTGCCTAAGTACGAGCGAGCCGTGGAAAGTACAGTTTCTGCTTTTGCCACACGCGGTGCGCTGACTGGCTTAGAAGAGGTAACGTCGGTAGGGGCTTCTACCTTCAGGACTTTGGTGGGTGAGACAGGTGAAACATCGTGCGTAGCGACACTTTGTGCCGTACCTGTTACGTCGCTAATTCGGACGGTTCGTCCTTTTTTTAGGTTTCTTTTTTCGATTTTCGAGACGGTACGGTCGAATTTGGCATTTGAAGGAGTGGTAGCACAACTCGCTAATACCGCCAGATAGCTTGCTGCTAAAACAAGCACGGCGCTGCTATGAACGCAGCGCGGAAAGGTTAGATAAGTCATAGCGAATAGGGGGTTATTTGGTGAATAATTGTTGGAAACACAGTGCGAAAAGCACTTTTTTACAAATTTACGGAAAGATTTTAAGTGCACGCCCGCCCGCACGGGGCATCTTAAAAAATAACTCAGGCGCACGGGCTATGAAAGTGCACCCAAAATTTGCGCCGAACTTTATAAAATGAAGCCTACCCCAATGTTAACGACGTAGCGAAACTGTACGGCAGGCGCTCTTGTGCCGTCGTCGCGGCCGATGAGGATGTCCTCGTCGTAAATCATGCGCGAGGCGATGCGTGTGGTAAGAAATTTATTGACGCGCATAACTATCTGCTGCTCCCAGTTCACGTCAACCGCCGTTAGGGTCATATAGTTGGCAAATAGATTTAGCTCGTTTTCAAACCGGACGTTTTGCATGACCGTTGTTTGGAACGAAGAATGCAGGTTTAGCCCCAACTCCGAGCGCATTTTTTCGCCAGCGGCTACTCCGAACGAGCCTTTTTTAGAGAGGGTATCGCTCAGCACCGTGGTTAGCTTCCCCGCGATGGGCGAAAACATCCCCGAAAAAAGCGTTTTCTTTTCCGCCGATTTCACCCGGTACTCTACCCCGAAGGAGGAAGAAAACAGCCCCGGCGAGAGGATATTGGATATCAGCGTAGCGCGGTCGCGGTCGGGCTCGTTGGGGTCTGGCGCGTAGTTGAACCCCTGCGAAACTTGCGTAGTACAACGGGCAAAGCCCGAAACGTTCCACCGTTCGTGAAGGCGCGCACTGTATTGCGTATGCAACACCAAACGGTCGTCGGCCTTGCGAAATTCTTGCACGCTGCCTTGCCGTACGAAGCCGTAGTCGAACCGTATGCCGTTGAGCCACTGTGTTTTGCTTGTTTCGCGGTTTATGTTGTAGGTAAAATTTGTGCCGAGCGAGATGGCGCCTTCCCCACCTTCTGCCCAGTTTTCTAGGCCTACGGTCTGGAAAGTAAACGTAAGCGAGCCATCGGCTTTCCAAAACGAAAGTTTGGGTGCTTTTTTTACCTCCCACGCCTTGTAAGAAGTGTCGGGGGCGATGCGCGGGTCTTCAAGTCCCTGCTGAATAGGCGGCGGCGCAACGGGGTGCACACGCTCTTGCGCGCACGCAGTGCCTACGAATGCCGCCGCGACATACCAGAAAAAAAGAAAAACAAGGAAAAAAGTTATATGCCTATTAACAGAGTTAAACATGTAGCAAAGTTACTTGGATTCAACATGTCGTACCCCCAACGCATCGTTTTGGCAGAGGAGCGGCTTGCAACATATCAAAAATCAGGCAAACTAAACGCAAGAAAATTCTTAAATTATCCTGTGATGTGTGTTTTTCTTGTGAATTTGTGAAAATCAAGCCAAATAAATTATACCAAATATTCATTTCATTTAAGGATTCATACGATTTGATTTACTTGATTTTGAATGATTTATGAGGCCATTTCGCAAACTTCATACGTTTCGGTATAAAATATACCCCAAGAAAAAACCGCGCTATGCTCACATTCGCCGAATTACCTCTCGCTTGCTTAGTAGCAGGCGCACTACGCCAAGTTGTCCACGGGCGGTGGTGTCGGTGAGGGGTAGGGGGGCGGAGTAGAGGAGTGTGTCGCCTTCGAGCGGCTGGAGGTTGTCTTCTAGGGCTTGCCCCGCTGCAAAACTGTATTGGTAGGCCTGCCATATGCGTTGCTCTTTCTCGTGGGCATCGGCCGAAAGGGCGCATTCTAGGCTAATAGCCAAAATCGTAGGCGCAAGCGTAGCCGTATCGAGCGCGGGGCGGAGGTTTTGCCCACAGTTTTCGGGAGTCGCG
>CAYUJH010000002.1:0-22637 GCA_964444995.1 uncultured Roseobacteraceae bacterium
ATGGGCTGTTCGAGCAAGGCTGTCGTGTCGTGTTGGGTGCGGTAGGTTGCCATCGCGTTCCCGCTCGCATCGCGGACGTAGTGGGTTTCGGTTTTTCCGGCGGGGGAGGTTACGGTTTTTAGGATGTTATGGGAACTTGATGGTTTGTCGTGGAAGCCAAGCGGTGAGCTGTAGAGCGTTCCTGCGCTTGGCTCAACTCCTTTAGAAGAGTCGCTATGAGCCATATATACCCCTGAAAGTACCTACACATTCTTGTTGTTAATCAATATTTCTATCTATCTTAACAATATTAAGTTTGATACAGCGTAAAATTCCCAACAGGCTCTAATTGCCCACTGCTTACAGGGCAAACCATAGATTTTCATCAAAAAACTCATAAACCTACTCACACATGCGACTCGGCTTGCTAGGACTTTATCTCATTTTATGCCAAACTACGCCGTGGGAGCGCATTGAACAGGCTTTGAAGCTAGGAGATGCTGCTGCGCTTGGGGCGTTTTTTGCCGATTATGTAGAAGCTAACTACGGAGATGTACAGGGCAGGACTTCTCAAAAAGAGGCCGTCGAGCAGCTTGCGCATTTTTTTCGCGAATTTCCGCCCGAAAAATTTGAATATCTACATCGAGGTACGCCCAACCCAACAACGGCCTACTGGATAGGCACCTATCAGGGAGGTGGGCGCACTTTTCGGTTATACCTCGTCTTGCACACACCTACTGAGGGTACGCCGCGTATCCAAACACTTTCTTTTACCGCACGAGAATAAATTGAAAGTGCGTCCCATTTTGTATTTTCGCGCTGTGGAACGACCTGAATACGTACAAACAGAGGCCCTGCACGGCTTCATAGCCGCCGCCCTGCAAGAAGATGTGGGCGAGGGCGATCATTCTTCGCTGGCAGCTATCCCTGCCCATGCCGAAGAAACGGCTCAGCTGTGGGCAAAAGATGCGGGCATTTTGGCCGGTGTGGCACTTGCCCAAGAAATTTTTACCTTCGTAGATAGCTCACTGCGCGTACAAATACACAAGCACGACGGAACTGCCGTGCGCTCTGGCGACCTTGTGCTAGAAGTGTCGGGCAAGGCACGCGCTATACTCACTGCCGAGCGGCTTGTATTAAACTGTATGCAGCGCATGAGCGGCATTGCTACCTATACGCAGCAGGTTGTGCGCCTGCTCGCGGGTACCTCCACCCGTGTGCTCGATACCCGCAAAACGACACCTAACTTTCGGATGATGGAAAAATGGGCTGTTGCTATCGGAGGAGGAACCAACCATCGCTTCGGTCTGTACGATCTTATTATGCTCAAAGATAACCACGTGGACTATGCCGGAGGTATCGCCCAAGCTATACAGGCTGCCGATACGTACCGAAAACGCTTGCAAAAACCCCTGCGCATCGAGGTAGAAACCCGTACCCTCGAAGAAGTTGCCGAGGCACTCGCTACGGACAGCTGCGATGTAATTATGTTTGATAACATGGACATTGACACGCTCAAACAAGCCGTTGCGCTGGTAGCGGGGCGCGTCGTTACGGAGGCATCCGGGGGAATCACGCTCGAAACCGTGGCTGAAGTGGCTCGCTGCGGTGTGGACTACGTTTCGATGGGCGCACTCACCTATGGCGCCACCCCGCTCGACCTAAGTCTGAAAGCCAAAAAATAAAATATATACACCTAGTACATACCTTGCTATGATTATAAGCACAAAAAAATATCAGTTCAGTACCCAAACGTACATACGCTTTGCCTTTACGAGTGTGATGAAAGAATTTTGGTGGGCATGGGCCGTCCCCGTTGT
The DNA here is from genome assembly GCA_964444995.1 of uncultured Roseobacteraceae bacterium. Lineage (GTDB taxonomy): Bacteria > Bacteroidota > Bacteroidia > Cytophagales > Flammeovirgaceae > CAYUJH01. The sequence continues at coordinate 1,800 of CAYUJH010000002.1, forward strand.
TATTTTGCTCATTCCTGTCTTTTATCGGCCTGCGCTATGGTGGTGCGTTTCCATTGCGCTTCTGCTCTCCATTTTGTACGTGCTATTCTGGCTTATCCAGTTTGTAGGCGTTACCCAAATGGAGCAGTCCAAGTTTTTGTTTCAAAAGCTCTCGTACGACATCAGCAGCAAGCATTTGCTTATCAAGCTCAATCAGCGCGAGGGGATGCCGTTGGCATGGAACAACATTAAAAAAATACAGAAAGGCAAAGACTATTTCCTGCTCATTATTAGCAGGGGGCAGATGATTCACTTGCCCTTTCACATCTTCAAAACAGAAAACGAGCTCAAATTCGTAGAAACCATTCTAAAGCGCAAGAATTTACTTTAGCACCAAATTAAGTGGGTTCTTTGCCCCACCCCCGCCTTATGGACTCCGACACGGTCATTATTATACTCACCCTTGCATTTTCTGCTTTTTTCTCGGCAGTAGAGATTGCCTACATCTCGGCCGATAGGTTGCACCTCGCCATTCAGCAAAAAAAAGGGGGCTACGTAACGAAGGTCATCAGCTATTTTATCTCAAAGCCCGGTTACTTTATTTCCACCACGCTCATTGGCAACACCGTCGCGCTGGTAGTCTATGGTATTTTTATGGCTAAGTTGCTAGAACCTACCATTGAAGAGTACCTCGTGTTGGTACTCAGAGAAGCTGCCTCGGGCACCATCAGCGTGCTGGTCATGCTCGTGCAAACCGTAGTAGCTACCCTCGTAGTGCTTATCACGGCGGAGTTTTTACCCAAAAGCATCTCGTTGGTCAATCCCGATGCATTTTTGCGCTTTGCCGCCGCGCCCATGCACCTTATTTATTGGCTTATCTTTCCCTTTTCGTGGCTGGTCATGAAGCTTTCTAAATTACTCATTACAAGAGTTTTCCGCTTGGAATATACCGAAATGAAGCCAGTGTTTGGGCTGACCGACCTGACCAACTACCTCTACAAAACTGCCACCACTACCGACACCGACGAGCCGGAAATCAACAAAGAGATTTTCAACAATGCGCTAGAGTTTAAGACCGTAAAAGTGCGCGACTGTATGGTGCCCCGCAAAGAAATTGTGGCCGTGGACATTGAAGACTCTATTAACGAGCTACGTGCAAAGCTCATCGAGAGTGGGCACTCCAAAATTTTGGTATATGAAGACTCGATAGACAACATTGTGGGCTATGTACACGTACTGGCACTCTTCAAAAAGCCCCACACGGTGCGCGAAGCCACCAAAGATGTCATGGTCGTGCCCGAAACTATGCTGGCCAACGAACTTATGGTGCGCTTTATCGCCGAACGGAAAAGTTTGGCAATTATCGTGGACGAGTACGGCGGCACGTCCGGTCTTGTAACGATTGAGGATATTATGGAGGAAATTTTTGGAGAAATTGAAGACGAATACGACGAAGATGAATACGACGTGTTAGAAATAGCACCCAATACGTTCCGTCTCAGTGCCCGCAACGAAGTAGAGTACCTTAACGAGCAATACGCGTTCCGTATCCCCGAAGGCGACTACGATACCCTTGGTGGGTTCATCATCTATGCCAACCGCAACAATATCCCCGAAGCAGGCGACTTGATTGAGACCGAGGATTTCCGAATCCGCATCGAAGGTGTGCAAAACGCACGGATTGACCTTGTGGAGCTTACTCTATTGAACCGAAATAAGGACGCCGCCGAGCGCGCTACAAAAAATTTATAAGTGCGCAAAGTCGCGCCACACTTGGTCGCCTACGGGTACGCGGGCAGTAAATGCCATCGGCTCTTTGCGGGTAGGATGCTCAAAGCTCAGTTTTCGGGCGTGTAGGCTGATACTCCCGTCCGAATTTTTCTCCGGATAGCCATATTTCAAATCGCCTTTGATAGGGCAGCCTATTTTAGCAAGTTGCACGCGTATTTGGTGCGGCCGGCCTGTGAGCGGTTCTATTTCTAGCAGATAGTACCGGTTTACTTTCGCCCTGATAGTATAGCGCAGTTCGGCACGCTGCGCCTCTTTTTCTGGGCGCAAAAAGGCTTTCGTTACGTTGCGGTCGTGGTCTTTTACCAGCCAATGTACGAGCGTATCCTCGTCTTGTTCGGGGCGTTCTTTTACCAATGCCCAATACGTTTTTTGTACGTGGCGGTCGTGGAAAACCTTCGTCATGCGCTCCAACGCCTTCGATGTACGCGCAAAAACGACCAAGCCACTTACGGGGCGGTCGAGCCGATGAACCACACCGCAGAACACATTACCCGGCTTATCGTACTTTACGCGAATATATTCCTTGAGCATCTCAGAGAGGGGAATATCGCCGGTTTGGTCGCCTTGCACCAAGATACCGGCTTCTTTATTGACCACTATCAGGTGGTTATCTTCGTAGATAATTTGAAATCCTTCCATTTTTTGCTTCGTAATAAGTTAGTAGCTTTCCCCTTCGTTGGGAAACTCGCCCTGTTTGACGTCGTCCACATAGTTGCCTACTGCCTTATGGATTACGTCGAACAGTTCGGCATAACGGCGTAGGAAACGTGGCTGAAAATCTTTGGTGATGCCGAGCATATCGTGTGTTACCAGCACTTGCCCGTCCACGTGATTACCCGCTCCGATGCCAATTACGGGAATATCGAGCCGCTCAGCTACTTTTTTAGCCAAAGATGCAGGGATTTTTTCGAGCACAAGCGCAAAACAACCACATTCTTGCAACATGTAGGCATCGCTGAGTAGTTTGGCCGCTTCGGCCTCTTCGCGGGCGCGCACGGCATACGTGCCAAATTTATAGATAGACTGCGGTGTAAGCCCCAAATGACCCATAATAGGTACGCCTGCGCTCAAAATGCGCAATACCGACTCTTTTATTTCTTCGCCACCCTCCATTTTTATTGCGTGCGCACCCGACTCCTTCATGATGCGTATTGCAGAGCGCAATGCCTCCGAAGAGTTGCCCTGATACGAACCAAACGGAATATCCACCACCACCAACGAGCGCGTTACGGCGCGTACCACCGAGGCGGCGTGGTAAATCATCTGGTCGAGCGTGATGGGCAAGGTGGTTTCGTGCCCCGCCATTACGTTCGAAGCTGAGTCGCCCACGAGCAAAATATCTACCCCGGCGCTATCGAGGATTTTGGCCATCGAGTAGTCGTAGGCTGTGAGCATAGAAACCTTTTCGCCACGCGCTTTCATGGCTTGTATTTGGTGCGTAGTGATGCGCTTAATTTCCCCTCCGGTTAGTTGTGTGGACATGATTCGATAAACACGTGAAACAATATGGCGTATGCGCAAAGGTAGTGGATGGATTGTTAAAAATATGAAGCAATGTCATGTAAGGCGGATAATTGGTCATCAATGTGCCGAATTGTTCATCAAATTATCGTACCTTTGGCTTGAAAGCTGACTCATCCTTTACCTATACTTACCCTCTTTAACTATGCCTTACCGTGTGCTACTTGTAGAAGATGACCCTCTTCATGCGAGGCTCATCAAGATAATGATAAAGACGATGGAGGACTTTGAGCTGCTTTCCGTGCTGAGCAAAGGAGAAGAAGCGTTCCAATATTATCGCCTACACGAGCCAGACCTCGTTATCCTCGATATTTTGCTGCAAGGCGAATGGAATGGCATCGAAACGGCGGAGCGCATCAACGAGCATCGGCCCACAGGCATTATCTTCCTGACCTCACTCAACGATACAGCCACCTTCCAAAAAGCAAAAGCGCGCCGGCCCTACGCATTTTTAACCAAACCGCTAGAACCAGTGCGCCTTCAGCAGGCCATGGAACTTACTATTACGCACCTTAGCCAACCGGCCTCTCCGCTAGAAAGTAGCGTACAGCCCGACTACGCCTTTGTGCGCGTGGGCAATCGGATGATAAAAATTCGCTGGGAAGACGTAGCATGGCTGACCGTAGAAGGCAAGCACACGCGGCTACACCTCGACGCGCAAAAGGGCTACGAAGTGCGCATGAGCTTAAAAGAATTGGAGGAAAAACTCACCGGTTTGCTTTTCTACCGCATTCATCGCAGCACGCTGATTAACCTGCGCTTTCTCGAAAGTTACAATGCCAGCGAGGTTACTATAAAAGGAAACGCCCTGCCCATCGGAAGGTATTTCAAAGATGCTTTCCTCAAACAGGTAACTACCTTGCGCATCGGCGAGTAAGCCACACCGCCATAAGATAATTTGCAAAACATACTACTATACTGAAACGCATGAGCTTTGAGAAATTTTGGTCTAAATCATTCAAAATCAAGAAAATCAAATCATGCTAATCCTTAAATCAAGTAAATCTTGGTATAAAAAAGGGGGACTTCGCGACGATTGCAGCCGCATTTCCCCCTTCTTCTTTTCTTGTTCCTCTTTATATGTTTTTAAACTATTCTTCTAACATAAAAGGATAGTGGAAATCGGTAGGCGGATTAAAATTCTCCTTAATCGTGCGCGGCGACACCCAACGCAGTAGGTTTTGCATCGCACCGGCCTTATCGTTAGTGCCAGAGGCTCTTGCCCCACCGAACGGCTGCTGCCCTACTACTGCGCCCGTAGGCTTATCGTTGATATAGAAATTACCCGCTGCATTTTCGAGTTTTTGGCTCGCCAGCTCAATCGCATAGCGGTCTTGCGCAAAAACGGCTCCTGTAAGTGCGTACGGCGAGGTGTTATCCACCAAATACAAGGCTTCCTCGAAGTGCTCGGCCCGATAGACGTAGATAGTAAGTACCGGCCCGAAGATTTCTTCGCACATAGTGGTGTATTGGTTGTCTTCTACGCGCAAAATTGTAGGCGCGATGAAGTACCCTTTCGATTTATCGTACGTGCCGCCGGCGACTACTTCTACCAACGACGATTTTTTGGCATCGTCAATATACTTGGCGATTTTATCGAACGAGCGTTCGTCTATCACTGCCGACATAAAGTTGCGGAAGTCTTCTACCGAACCCATCTTTATCACTTTTATATCGTCGAGCAGGTAGCCTTTTACCTCTTCCCACAAATTCGAGGGGATGTACGCACGCGAGGCCGCCGAGCATTTTTGCCCTTGGTACTCAAATGCGCCGCGAATGAGCGCGGTAGCAAGTTGCCGTGCATTGGCCGACTTGTGGGCGATGACAAAGTCTTTGCCGCCCGTTTCGCCTACAATGCGGGGGTACGTTTTATAGCGGCCGATGTTTTCGCCAATGGTTTTCCAAAGATGTTGGAATACCTGCGTACTGCCGGTGAAGTGCAAACCGGCAAAATCTGGGTGTTTGAACACCACATCGCCAGCCTGTGGCCCATCTACGTACACCAAGTTAATCACGCCGTCGGGCAGGCCTGCCTCGCGGAACACCTGCATGAGCACATGGGCAGAATATATTTGCGTTTCGGCTGGTTTCCAAACAACGGTATTGCCCATTAGTGCGGGGGCAGCCGGTAGGTTGCCGGCAATCGCCGTGAAGTTGAAGGGCGTAATGGCAAATATAAACCCTTCGAGGGGGCGGTGCTCCATGCGGTTCCATACGTCGTGCAAAGAGATAGGGGGCTGCTGCCGGTAAATCTCCGTCATAAACGCCACGTTAAACCGCAGAAAATCGATAAATTCGCACGCCGAGTCAATTTCGGCTTGGTATGCCGTTTTTGATTGTGCCAACATGGTTGCAGCGTTGATTTTGGCGCGGTACGGCCCGGCAACCAACTCGGCAGCTTTGAGGAAAATGCTTGCGCGGTGCTCCCAGCTCATCTGGTTCCACGCCTCTTTTGCACCAAGTGCTGCCTGAATTGCCTGCTCTACGTGCGATGCGTCGCCGTAGTGGTAGTGCCCCAGTACGTGTGTGTGTTCATGGGGAGGATGTATGGCTCTGCGTTGCTCGGTAGTTACCTGTTCTGCCCCAATATACATGGGAATTTCTACCTGCTCGCTCTTCATCTGGGCGAGAGCCGCTTTGAGGGCGGCGCGTTCCGACGAACCCGGCGCGTAGCTTAGTACCGGCTCGTTCTGCGGAGTAGGAACGTTGAAGAATCCTTTTAGCATAGTGTGTTGTATTTTAAGGTGTTGAAAACGCGAAGTTAGGGAAAAAGTGTAGGATAGCCGAACGCACGGCTAGTTGCCCAACTGTTGGAAGTAGCTGCGTGCTTTCTCGTCTTTTTCGTTTTCCATCAATTCTTTGAGCAATGCCGGTACGCCTGCTACATCGCCCAAGAGCATCAGCGACTGAAAGGCGGCAATGCGGTGGGTAGGCTGCGCAGCCGTTTTGGCGTACTCGCTCAAAAGAACTACACCTTTTTGCTGCGCGTCTAGCGGTTGGTTCATCAAGTAGCTGCCTAGGTAGTTGAGCAACATCGGCGCTACCGAAGCCGAACTCCTGAGCAACTGCTCCTCGAACCACGGCAACTTGTTGCTGATACCAAACGCGCTGTAAAAGTCGGCTACTACACTTTGTATGTTGATGTTGTTGTATGCCTCAAAACGTTCCACAGTAGGTAAGGCCTTATCTTTTTTGGCTTTCCCTAGGTGGTAAAGTGCATAAGCGTTGACGAGGTACGAACTGTCTTGGAGGGCTTTTTCCAGAAGTGCCGTGTAGTCGCCCAAAGAGGCCAACGCATTTAAGGCTGCAGCACGGACATCGGATACCTTGTCGGAGGTTGCTCGTTTCTCTAGCGCACCCGCTACTTCTTTCCGCTTCGCGCCCTCGTAGTTAGCGAGCAGGTCGGCGGTAAATTCGCGGATAATCGGTTCTGGGTCTTCGAGGGCAGCTAGAAGCACGGGGAAGACATCCATCTCTTCGAGGCCGGTGCTAAGTTGTTCAATCGCATCGAATTTAGCGGCTATGCGGTCGGCTTCGCGGTATTGGCGAATAAAGGCTTCCGTAGTTTTGATGTGGTCTATCACGCCGGGCAATACCGACTCGGCATCGAGCAGCACGAGGTCGGGCGCTTGGGCAGTTGCAAAGCTGAACATGTGGTTGCGCTCCGAAATTTCTACGGTATGCCGCTCTTTCTTGCCTGCTACCCAAATATCGACCGCAAGGGGCAAACGGTAGAGTGGGCTAAAGCGTGTGTCTTGTTGTTGGGTAACGAAAAGACGCAGTGTGCCCTCCTCGTACTCTTCTTTTACGTACAGTTCGGGGTGGCCTGCCTGCATAAACCACTGCTCGAAGAACCAATTTAGGTCTTGGCCGGTAACCTCTTCAAACGCTATGCGCAGGTCGTGGACTTCAGCGGTTTGGTAGGCGTGTTTTACAAGGTAGCGGTTCAACGACTCGAAAAACGCTTCGTCGCCCACAATGTGGCGCAGGTAGTGCAAAATGACCCCACCTTTAGCGTAGGAATGACTGTCGAACATGTCCTCGCGGTCGGTATAGCGGAACCGAATCAGTGGTTCGCGCTTGGTTTCAGCCTCTTCGAGGTAGCTCTCGAGGTGGTCTTTCCAGACCAAGTCTGCCGCAGTGCGTCCGTATTTGTGTTCGTTCCAGAGGTACTCGGCGTAGGTGGCAAAGGCTTCGTTGAGCGGCAAATTTGCCCACGACTCGCAGGTAACCAAGTTGCCAAACCAGTGGTGCGAAAGTTCGTGCGCGATGATATCGTCCCAGTTGTCGTCCACCAAGTAGCGGTCATCCACCTGTACCTCTTCCATAAACACCGATACCGACGTATTTTCCATTGCGCCCGACACAAAATCGCGTACTACTACCTGCGCGTACTTGTCCCACGGATACGCGTAGCCAAATTTTTCAGAGAAAAACGTAAGCATTTCAGGCGTGCGCCCAAAGATACGCTCGGCGTAGGGCGCGAAGGCTGGCTCTACGTAGTAACTCACTTCTTTTCCCTGCCATGTGGTAGAAATTTTAGCAAACTTGCCTACTACCATTGCGGCAAGATAGGGGGCATGAGGCTGGTCTATTTTCCAGTAGTCGGTGCGTGTGCCGTCGCTGTTTTCGTACTGCGCCACAAGTATTCCGTTGGAGATACTCGTGTAGGCGGTGTCCACCGTAATATATATTTCTTGGCGTGTTTTGGCATTGGGCGCGTCGAAGGTCGGGAACCAGCACGAGCTAGCTTCTGTCTCGCCCTGCGTCCATAATTGTTTGGGCTTGTAAGGATTTTTGCCATCGGCATTGATGAAGTACAGCCCTCGGTCGTCGGTGATGGCTGCGCTGCCACCCGAATCGTGCTCAGACGGCTTGGCGGTATAGCGCACGAACAGTTGGAGTGTGTCGTGGCGGGTAAACGTGCGGTCGAGCGTAATGCGCAATTTCAGGCTATCGTACGAAAAGGCGAGCGCGAGCGTATCGGCACGGTCGAGGCGAGCGACCTTGTGCAAGTCGAACCCCTTGGCATCGAGCACCACTACCTTTTGGGGGTAAAAATGGGGCGAGAGGCTCAGCACAGCCTCGCCCGGCATACGCTTCTTTTCCCAGTCGAAGCGCACCTTTAGCTCGGTATTGAGCAGTTGAAAGTGCCGTGTGGCTTCGGGGTTATAACGGCCATTGGCTTGGTTTTCTACCCAAGCAGGCACCTCCTTCTTGCGCTGTTCGATGAGTTCGTAGAGGGCGTTGTCGTCGGTAAGCAAGTAATTTCCGCCGGTGATGCTTACCTCAGGTTTTTCTTGTTGCGTGGAAACCGTCTGGGAAGATTTACAAGCACTTAACAGTGCGGCAAAAACGAGTGCGAGGGTACTTGTTTCAATTATTTTTCTCATGGTAGATGGATAAGGGAAAAGGGACGTAGAGGGTTATTCAATCGTATAATTTTGCCGCATGGCCGAAGCTTGGTCGCGGGGGAGGCGCAAATCGTTGATTACGCTGTATATCGTCGGGTTGCTCATGGCAAACAAAATGAGCATGGCGAGGTACAACCCCGCATACAAAATGTGTTGGGTGAAGAAATAGGCCACAAGCACGATAACCGTCGTGATTTCTAACATCACAAATTTCTCCATAGTCCCTTGGAATAAAATATGTAACCGCTCGCGCATACGGGTCTTGGTTCGTGCCAGTTTCAGCGCGCGTTCATAGTGCCAATAGGCATACCCCGAAACTACGAGTGCGCTTATAGGAAATATTGCCAACCAAAATAGGGTCAGTTCCTGCTCGTAGCTGTGCAGGTCGTTTTGCCGATTTCGGAAGTATAACAGCATAAACACGGAGAGTGGCGTACCCACCATGATATAAAAAATCGTGCGCACCTGCCCCACAAAGGCCAGCGGCTTATCGAAAGGAAAAGGCTTAAATTCAATAGGCATAAGCAAAACGAATAAATTAATGTAACACAGACTTCTTCACGTCTAAAAAACCTTCAAACACCTGCACAACAGACCCTTTGAGGTAGATTTGTTCAAAACGCTCACCGGCGTTCTGCCAGCCTACCTCCAACGTTCCCCCCTTTGTATGCACAGTAACAGGGGACACACTTCCTTGCACAGCCGCTACAAGCGCACAAGCCGTAACGCCGGTGCCGCACGAGAGGGTTTCATCTTCTACGCCCCGTTCGAAGGTACGTACGCGGATTTCTTGGTCGGCTATGCGCTCTACGAGGTTCACGTTCGTGCCCCCCCGTTGGGCGAAGTACGCATGATGACGCACTTTTTCACCTACTTGGCAGAGAGGAGCCGCCGCTACGTCTTCTACAAAACTAACATAATGCGGCGAACCGGTGTCGAGAAAATACGCCTCAGGATGCTCGGAAACAAGGCTCAGCGACTCAATACCTTCTACGGCTTGCATGGAAAGCGTAACGATGTGTTGTTCTACGATGGCATGGTGCTCGCCGTCGGCGGCTAAAAACGTTCCCTCTTTTTCAAAGTATTCTAGGAAGTGTGCAAAATGCGCTGCGCAGCGTCCGCCGTTGCCGCACATCGTGCCTAGCCGTCCGTCGGCATTAAAATACAGCATCTCGAAGGCGAGCGTGTCGTGGGGGCGTATCAGAATCAAGCCATCGGCCCCGATGCCCAAGCGGCGGTCGCACAGATGCGCTACCAGCGTTATATTTTGTGCGTCGAACTTTTCGTGCGCATCTTCGAGCATCACAAAATCGTTGCCGGTACCTTGGTATTTATAAAATTTTAAAAGCATGGTTTACATCGAAAAAAGGTGAATAACGTACTTGTAATACACAGAGAACTTCCACACGCGCACGTGGTTTTGTGTATTTTTAAAAAAAAACTTGCTAACTCGCTCTTTGGCAGGGAATTTCGCTACAAAACAAATAAGTAGCTTGCTAAAAGAGTTTAAAAAGTAAGGGATTTGCGCAATCAAATTTTTATGAACAAACGAAGAAAGATTTTTTTATGGCCGGCAGGAGCACTCATCCTGATACTGCTTATGGGCAGTTGCCGTCCTATGTGCCCTATTGATAGCTGCCACGTTAAGTTTTATCATCAACATACCGAACTGGGAATCCCTCCAAAGTGGCAAAAGAAAATCCAGAAAAAAAAGCAGAAGGGCAAAGCCGTCGTGTTTTACTGGCGCGGTAGCAAGTGGTTTCAGAAGCAAAACGCACGGACGGGTGAACGCCATCGTGCCGATGTTAAAAAGCGCATTCCCAAAAAATCTATCCGAAAGAAAAACAAAAAAAAGTAGCCCACCAAAAAGCCATAGTACCGCAAGAAAATGTTTACTGTAATAATATGCTCGCCCAACACTTACAAAAACCTTATGCAATCCGAGCATGCAAACCGTACATCGAGTAACTGATAATATATCTTTGTTCGAAGGCTCTCCTCGCATGGATATCCCCCCTTACCCATACCCACTATGAAGCGTAAAAGAACGAACTCCTATACCTACCCTTGCCTTGGCATAACACGTGTTTACACTGCTTTTTGGGGCATTTTCCTCGCTGCTTTGCTCTCTTTACCTGCATATGCACAAAGCATCGAAACATTGCGCACCGAAATAGAACAATTACGCGCTGCCAACGACCAAAATAAACTTAACCAAAAACTTGTAGAAGCTGCTTTTTACTATTGGGACGCTCAAAATACGGCGGAGGCTCTTGCCCTGTTAGAGGAGTCGGCGCGGGTGAGTAGCGAGATAGGCAACCAACACGGTATAGCCAATGCTTACCACAACATCGGCATGATTCAGGCGGAGCAAAAACAATTTTCTGCTGCCATCGAAAATCAAAAAAAAGCCATTGGCATTAAACGGCAGCAAGGCGACCAGCGCCTATTGGCCACCTACCTGTTCAACCTCGGTACTACCTACATGGAAGCCAATCAGCCCTCGGAAGCTATTCCGACGCTCCAAGAGGGGCTAGGGCTTGCCGAAAAGCTCAACATCGGCAACCTAAAAACCGATAGCTACCTGACCCTCTCACAAGCCTACGAAAAACAAAACGACAAAGAAAATGCCCTGAAGTATTTCAAACTCTACAACGAAAAATACGACGAAGAGGGGCAGCAGTTCGTCTCCGAACTAAAAGACGAGTACCAAAGCAAGGAAGCACGCTTACAAGCTGAAAAACGCGCCAAAGAACGCGAATTATCTGAAAAGGAAAAAGAGTTGCAAATCAGCGAGTTAGAAAAAAATAGAGCCGAAGCGGAAGCACGTGCAAGTGCCCAAGAAGTCGAGTTGCTCAACAAAACCAAAGCGCTGCAAGAAGCCAAACTGGAAGCCGGCAGAAGAATTCTGACCTTTTCGATAGGCATTATTGTACTCATTGTCATCTTCGGTATTTTCGTGGTGCGTGCCAACAAGCGTATGAAGTTTGCCAACCGCAAGCTAGAGCTGCAAAAAAAGGCTATTATGGAGCAGCGCGACGACATCAGCCGAAAAAGTGAAGAGTTGCACAAAGCCTACGAAAACATACAGTCGAGCATCACGTATGCCGAGCGGATTCAGCAAGCCTCCCTGCCCGACCGCGCCACGATTGCGCAGGCCTTCGACGATTTTTTTATCTTCTACAAGCCACGCGATGTAGTCAGTGGCGATTTTTACTGGTTCGCCCAAGTGCGCGACTCGCATACGGGCGATGTGAAACGCATTATAGCGGCAGTAGATTGCACAGGGCATGGCGTGCCGGGGGCGTTCATGTCGTTGGTAGGTAATAGTACGCTTAATCAGATAGTCAACGAGCGACGGATTACAGACCCCTCCATCATTCTGAGCGTGTTAAACGAACGCATTATCGAGATGCTCAAACAAGAGACCGGCAAAAACCAAGATGGTATGGACATGGCTCTTGTTTGCTACGACGAAAAAGCCAATACCCTAGAGTTCTCCGGCGCAAAAAATCCGTTCTTTTTCGTGCACAACGATACGCTGCACACCATAAAGGGTAGTAAAAAGCCCATTGGTGGCAAAGCCTACCAAGGTTCGACTTACGATAAGCATACCTTCGTGGTAGATAAACCAATGACCTGTTACATTTTCTCCGACGGCTATACCGACCAATTTGGCGAAAAAGACGGTTCGCGCTTTATGACCAAGCGGCTCAAAGAGCTTATTACTAACAATTACCATAGACCCATGAAAGAACAAAGCGTTGTTTTTCAGGAGGCCTTCGAGCAATGGAAAGGCGCGCACCGCCAAATAGACGATGTACTGCTGATTGGGTTTAAAATATCACCAAAAGCATGAAAAACAGACATTTTACCTTTGCGTATAGCTGTTTCGATACCGCTGAAGCCCTGCCCATAGCCGAGCAACGGCTCTTGCAGGCCGCGCAGCGCGCTACGCAACAAGCATACGCGCCTTATTCTAACTTTTGGGTAGGTGCTGCCGCATATATCGAGGGCGAAATGTATGTAGGCAACAACCAAGAAAATGCCGCCTACCCCTCAGGAATGTGCGCCGAGCGCACCCTCATGTATTGGCTTAGTGCAAATTTTCCTTCGTGCGCCGTAGAAGCCTTGGCCATCGTAGCCACCCATGCCCACAGCGATACACCCCTACCCATAACGCCTTGCGGTGGGTGCCGACAGGTACTCTCCGAATACGAGCGTAGGCAGGGCACTCCTCTACGTCTTATTTTTATGGGCGAAGACCAAAAAATATGGGTCATTCCGTCGGCAAGTAGCTTACTTCCTTTTGCTTTTTCTGAAAATAACCTTCGATAGCAAATAGTCGCTATCTTGCTGCGTGTTTTCGGTCCGCACCGCACTTTGCGTAAAAAACTTTTATCACTCACAACCTTTGCACGCTTCTAAACGTAAAAACCATGGAAATCAATATCTTCAACGAAAACGACTACCAACTTGTGGCACTTATTGGCGAACTCGACGCGAGTTCGGCCGTGAAACTCGACGACGCACTGCAAGAGGTTCTTTCCAAAGAGCAAAACGCTGTACTTGTTGATTTTCAAGAACTTGACTACATTTCTTCGCCAGGAATTGGCGTATTTACCTCGCGCATTGAAGAGTGCCAAAAGGCAGATGTCTTTCTTGTGTTGTTTGGTATGAGCGAAAAAGTGTTTAGCGTTTTCAAAATACTAGGCCTTGACCAACTACTTCCTATTGTCCGAACTAAACAAGAAGCTAAAGCACGATTAGATGAGTTACAAAATCAGTGTTAGTTGCCACAAGGAGAACCTACGTCAGATTCGCTATTTCGTAGAGGAAACCCTCCGCCACTTACAAATACCCGATGCCGACCGGCATTTGCTTGTTGTTGCGGTAGATGAGGTCTGTGCCAATCGCATCATTCATGCAGTGGGCTGCAATACAGCGGAAAGCATCGAGGTTTTTATTCGCAGGCAAGGGCAGGAGATTATTTTTGAGATTTCCGACCGAGGTGAGGTGTTCAATATTACCGAATACACCGAGCCTTCGCTCGACGACATCATCAAACACAAAAAAACAGGCGGGATAGGCCTTATCCTCGTCAAAAAAATTATCGACAAAATCCAGTTCGAAACCGTAGGAGCACGGCAAGTCTGTCGGCTCTCTAAGCATTTCGCTTTTTAGGCTACCGATAAAACTTTTTGTAGCGGATATGCTCGGCGACTGCCTCGGGCACCAGATACTGTATGGAGCGACCGTTGCGAATCATCTCGCGGATGAGCGTAGCGGAAAGCTCGATAAGAGGCGCACCGATAACACCTACTTGCCTCCGCAGTTCTTCGCGCAAATGCTCGGTATCGGCTTTCGGTCCGTAGTGATGCCGCGGATACACCATCACACCAAACTCTTTTAAAATTAGTTCGTAGCTGCGCCACTTGTGTAGGTGCTGTAGGTTATCGCTGCCCATGATGACTTTGAAGCGGTGCTGTGGGTACTTTTCGGCAAGGGTTACAAGCGTAGTAGCGGTGTAGGAGGGGCGAGGCAGGTGAAACTCCACATCGGTTGCGTTGAGGTTGGGGTTCCCGTCGATAGCAAGGCGTACCATATCGAGGCGGTCGAACTCGTGCAGCAGCGTGTTTTGCTTCTTGAAAGGGTTTTGGGGCGAAACTACAAACCATACCTGTTGTAGTTCTGTAAGTTCCACAGCCGTATTTGCTACAATGAGGTGCCCGATGTGTATGGGGTTGAACGAGCCAAAAAATAATCCGATTTCCATACTATCAAAGAATGAGGGGAGGAGGTTGGCGGGAAGCTACTTCGCACCCAATAAAGTCGGCGATGAGCCGTTCGGCGCGGGGCAGCACCTCCTCTAGGGTGTCGTTGAGCAGAATTACGTCGAACTGCTCGGCAAAAATCATTTCGTATTGTGCTTTTTCAAGGCGTTCTTTAAGTGCCTCCGGGCTTTCGGTATCGCGACTTTTTAAGCGTTGTGCTAAAGCCTGTAGGCTTGGTGGCTGCACAAATACAGAAAGCGCTTGGTATTGGTAGTATTTTTTTAGGTTGATTCCCCCCTGCACGTCCACGTCGAGCACCACGTTTTTGCCTGTCTCGCGCAGGCGCGTAATTTCGGACTTCAGCGTTCCGTAGTATAGACCACGATATACCTGCTGATGCTCGATAAATTCTTGGTCACGGAGCTTTTCTTGAAAGGCTTCCTGCGAAAGAAAGTAGTAGTCCTTACCATCGGTTTCGCCTTTTCGGGGCGGCCGCGTAGTGGCAGAGATGGAAAAGCACAAGCTCGGAAACACTTTCACTAGGTGCCTTACAATGGTAGTTTTTCCTGCGCCGGAGGGCGCGGAGAATACCAATATCTTCCCTAAAGGCATAATGATTGAGTTATTGTACGACGGCTTGGCCTTTGATGCATTCCCGAATTACGTCGGCGAGTTCGTGGGGGGCGTGGGAACGTATCAGATTGGTTTTTATCATGTTGTAAAATTGGCACTCTGACTTGTAAAGTGCTGCGGTTTGCTCGCAGGAGTTGCATTTCGTTTCTAGATAGGCGACTTCATCTTCAGAGGCTTCTCCGTCGAGAAATGAGTAAATAATCTGATTAAATTCTTCCTTGCTAATTTCTCCCGGTGTGTGTAGTTGTCTTTTTCCCATCGTAATCGAAATTTTAACTATGTAATTGAAGGTGTAGTCGTGTAGGTATGCCCTTGTGGGGGTAAAAGCACGTTACTCTATCCTTGGAGAATAGCCCATCGCGCTTGCGTACTTTTGTAGCTTATCTTTTAGCAGGTTCCTCGCTCGGTGGAGCCGCGAACGTACCGTGCCGATAGGGATGTCCAAAATTTTTGCCATTTCTTCGTAGGTGAACCCTTCTATGTCGCATAAGATTATCACTATTCTGAAGTCCACCGCTAACGCATTGAGCGCATTGGTTACCTCATCGCCAATTCGGTTTTGCATCGTTTCGGCGCGGAGATCTACGGTAAGGTCGTGGTTGGCATCTTCAGAGTTGTAAACAGTTTCCACTTCTTGGTAATCTACCTTAGCTGGCTGCTTACTTTTTTTACGATAATCGTTGATAAAACTGTTCTTCAAGATTCTAAACAGCCATGCCTTGGCATTTGTTCCTTTTTCAAATGAGGAGATAAAACGGAAGGCTTTCAGGTAGGTGTCCTGCACAAGGTCTTTGGCATCTTCCTCCTCGCTCGTAAGCTTATAGGCAAAGTTGTACATGGAGTCTATGTGGGGCATAAACTCGCCTTCAAAAATTTGCACTTTCTCTGCTTCGGTGTATTTATTTTTTTTCTTTTCTTCTTGCGACATATCAGATGGGCATTTTTAGGAAAAACTCTCACGATAAAAAACATGCGTTTCTGCAAAAATACAGGCGGTGCGTCTGGGAGGCATTTGGCCAAAATGTTGTTGCAAATTAACCAATTTATTAGCGAATCGGTTATTTTTTTGCGTATTGCCCACCATACTTAGTTGGCTGGTGTGCTGCGCGAATGCAAAAAATAGCTATCTTACAAGGGCATATCAAACCTATTTTACGTATTCGGCATATGAAAAACACGGCCTCTCCCTCTCTGAAAGATGAAATTATGCTCGTCGAGGTGCTCGACCGGGTGCTCAATAAAGGAGTCGTCATTACCGGCGACCTAACGATTGCCGTCGCCGATGTAGATTTACTGTACTGCGGCGTACGTATTTTACTGACCTCCGTAGAAAATATCGCACGCATACAAGAAAATTCCTCTGCAACGTTTCATAGGACGGATACTACGTAATCGCTTTTGCGCACAGGTGCTTTTTTTACTAAAATTCAAAATGTTATGATACGCGACTTTCTAGGGCCTTCGCAGCCCGTTCTCTTCCAACAGTTTGCCGAAAGTTTGGGTGCTACCTATCGCGAGGTGGAATCGCGGAGTAAGTCGGCGCGTGGGCGGGTAGATGTCCCCTTTGCCCCTTGGCTGATTACCCTCGATGTGCAGGAAAGCGACAATATGGACGGGCGCACGTTTTATACACGCCTGCGGATTCCGTACCTACAAGCCGACCCCTTTCCGTTTAAATTTGAACTCTACCGAGGAGACGTGTTCACGAGTATCGGTAAATTATTTGGGATGCAAGACCTACTCGTTGGCGATACACGCTTCGATAAAGACTTTATCGTTCAAGGCAATATCCCCGAAAAGGTGAAGGCACTTTTGCAAAGCGAACGCCTGCGCGAATTGATTAGCAAACAACCCTACGTACACTTACGTATCGACGAGAAGGGCGAGCAGGACAACAAAACGCTGCCCGAAGGTACGGGGCTTATTTCGTACAAAACGGGCGGCGTAGTTACCGACCCTGCCGTACTCACCGAACTGCTTGAAATTGTGCAGCTCACTATCGGGCAGATGGTCGGTATTGGGCTTGCCAGCCAAGAAGACCCCGATTTTGTGCTTTAGCAAGGGTTAGTGGTCGAGCAGGTCGAGCTGGTAGCGGCGTATGATGCTTTTGAGCAATTTGCCATAGACAGGGTCGGTAGCATAGCCTACTCCTCCTTGTTTCATAGAGCCAATTTTATCGGCCCATGCTTCGTAGCTCTTTCCGCCGGTAAACAGCGGCGCGTAGCGCGGATTGGTGCTCAGATAGACTGAATGCGCACGAAACGACTCCCACGCCGAGCTATATGCTTGAAAATGGTCTTTTATCTTGCATTTGTACATGGGCTTGCCCTGTACCTGTACAAGTTCGTGGCTAACCACTTTATAGGCGTTCGCCTCTAACTCTTCGGCCGTGTAGTACTCCATCGTAGTAGTTTTGCTGGTACGCTTGCTTTTATCTTTTATCCCAAAAAAATTATTTCCTTTCACTTTGCGCCCGTACGAGCTTTCTAGGGCGGCTTGTGCGAGCGTAATCGAGGCTGGTACGTGGTACTTGTCTTGCTCTACCAAGGCGGTGGTGAGTTTGTGGAGTTCGGTGGTATCGGTAAAAAACTGATAGACGTGCGGTTCTATTTGCAGGTTTCCCAACACGATATCGGTAAAGAGTTGGCTCATTTCGCGGTTAAGGCGTACGAGTTGCTCGTCGCTCAACTGGGCAGTGCGTACTACGTTTTGGCGTGTGGTAAATTCATAAATCAGTTTCTGCTTGGCCTGAATGAAGGCGTTGCGGATAGCCTCGCGACTATTGAGCACCGGCACATCGCTCTCTGAGGCCACTAGGCTGGCTTCGTAAATCTGTGTGGGAGGTTCGGCAGCATCGGTCAGAGGGCTGGGCAGCGCCTGAAAGTTCGGGGGCGTTCCGCCTTGCGTGGGGACATAATGGTACACATGGGTTACTTGCGTAGGGCTAGGTGGCGTGCTACCCCCCCGAAGGTACAAGGCAAGGGCAATTAGTACGCCAACAAGTACTATCAGGCGGCCGTCCACTACAAAATACTGCCCCGTAGTGCCTATGCGCCGGTAGTGTAGGTAGCAGCGAATCCCTTCTATCCCGAGTGCGATATGTGCACCTTTCGGACTCAACTGCTTGGGGAGTGTGGTTCTTACATCGAGCATGATTCTTGAAAATTAATGTTTAATAATTTAACAATAGCGCAGTGCAATTTTAAGGACACTTTGGGGATTATCGTGCTGTTTAGATGATCTATCTTGGTTACGAAGGTAATTTGTTTTTTATAAAGATAAAAATTTAAACTATAAATTGACAAATTTTTTAACCAATAAATAGCCTTACCCTCCATCTCGTGTGCATACACGCGTTCGGAAGCCCTGACCGCCAAGAAGTTGCACGTTCGGTAGCGTTGTTATTTTTTTTGCCCTATCATGACCCTTTTGCAGATATTTTTTGCGGTATTGGTTGGCAGCCTTTCAATAGCCGTCCTCTTTTTACTGACCAAGCATCCCCTATTGCGCACACATTTTTGGTCTGCTCTTTTGCTGAAAATAGTAGCAGGTATGGCCGTAGGATGGGTCTATACGCACTACCAAGCTGCAGGAGAGGGTGCCGATACGTTTGGTCTGTTCCAAGATGCCCGTTTTTTGAGCAACCTTGCCGCCAAAGACCCAGCCAGCTACGCGACGTTTCTCCTATTGCCCGACGCAGAGGCTGAGCAGCGCGTTGTAGAGCAGCTTGCTATCCGCAACCCACGCGCCGTCATTTTCTCGAAATGGTTAAGCGTAGCCATCTTATGTTTCGGCGATAGATACTATGTAGTGAGCTTTTTTTTCTCCTTGCTAAGTTTCAGTGGGATTTGGGCTATGTTGCATCTATGGCTACGATTTGCCCCCTACGCCACCCGCAGCGCATTGCTCGCCTTTTGTTATGCTCCATCGGTGGTTTTTTGGTCGTCGGGTATTTTGAAAGAATCTTTGCTGATGGCTATGCTAGGTGCTTGCACTGCCTTGTTTGGCACTGTATTTTTCCCCCGCCGCCCTGTCGGGTTCTGGCGGCTGCTCTTCGTCGGTGCAGCGTTTGCGGGGGCTGCCTACGTACTCTGGCAGTTAAAGTATTACTACTTTGCTGCGCTGCTGCCTTGCCTTTTTGCGTTAGCCATCGCACAATATGTGCGTACATACGCTGTGTGGGTGTTTTTAAGTGTATTGTTGGGGGCATCGGTACTTGCCACATTTGCCCACCCTAACCTGCGGGTGGGAGTGCTTTTAGAAGCCCTAGTCCGCAACCACGACCTTATGGTTGCTGCCACCAAACGCCCTGAAAATCTGCTGCATTTTCAGCAACTTACCCCGCATTGGGAAAGTTTGTTGCGTAACTTGCCCACTGCCCTTGTGGAGGGATGGGCACGGCCCTATTTGTGGGAACCAGCCGCACACTGGTTTAAGAAAGTAGCCGCCCTAGAGACGTTTCTTTATAGTATTTTGCTATGTTTGGCACTACTTCCGCCTTATCGCACCCCCAAAAGTAAACCTGTGCAACTGCTCGTAGTTGCGGGAGTATGTTTTTGTGGGCTGCTGTGGGTCATGCTAGCCTTTGCCGCACCCAATTTGGGTAATTTGGTGCGCTATAAAAGCGCTTTTTTACCTTTTGCACTTTTGCTAATTTTAGAGGCAATTCGCACAAAATGGAATATTCTTACACAAACGCGTTAAACCGACTACTGCTCAAGTATCGCTATGCAAAGGTATTTAGCGCAGTGGCAGCCGTGGTGTCTTGGGTAGCACTTTTACAACTGAACCTATACGAACAGGGGCACAGCACCCCCTCTACGCTCTGGCAGCAGGAAACGGCGCTGGTCTTGAAAAGTTTTCTGCTCAACTTTTACTTTGTGAGCATCTACTTATATACCACGCTACGTTTGCGCGAAATTGGTGTGTACTTCAACACCCTCATCAGCCGCGTATTTATCACAGGGCTAGTTTGCACACTTATTTCAGCCTCGTTAAGTCTTTCGCTTACTTTTTTGGAAAGTAAGGGCAGTATTTCCTCGGTACTCCATACCGTTTTTTTTCACATAGAATTTGGCTTGTTTGTCATATTCCTTGTAGCGGCGTTTACTACTTGGCGTCGGATGATTTTATATGAAAAAGGGCAGTTTACCGAAAAAAGTTGGCGATATTTTGAGTTTGTTCTTGTAGGATTGCTCTGTTACAACTTCTTTCATTTAGGGCAGATAGACAACTACTATCTTAATATCCCTCTTATCGCCATTCTCATCTGGATTGTCGTCTTGGCTACCAACGTTCGCTGGGTTCCCTTGCTTAGTTTTAATCAAAAATTACTTGCCATTGCCCAACTGCTCATTATCTTATTTTGCCTTGCCTATTTTGTGGCGAGCATCATTAGCTATTTCTACCACGAACCGCTCGTAGCCGACGACCTCTCGAAAGGCGCACTTTCTTCGGCGGTCTTTGGCTTGGTGGTTATTTACACGCTCAGTTCGCTGCTCGTACTACTGTTCAACCTACCCACTTCTTCGGTTTTTGAACGAAAATTTAAGGAACTCTCTCTATTTCAGCAGTTTAGCGAAGATATTTTGGAAGGACAAACCGAAGTACAAATCTTTAAGGGCGTACTTGCCAGTTCGGTCAGCTCGGTGCGTGCCGATGCCGCTTGGATTGAAAACAATGCCGAAGATGTGTTGGGCTTTGAAATACCAGCGGGCACCAAGCCC
>CAYUJH010000002.1:22647-24472 GCA_964444995.1 uncultured Roseobacteraceae bacterium
ATGTGCTTTTTACCGAGCGTCTGAGCGCACCTTACATACCTCTCATCCGCGATTTTGTAGGGCGACAGGGCGCAATTTCTGACAAGCCCCAACGCTTTCATCGAAAGTTGCTCGTAGGCTCGTGGGCTTTCCCGTACGAGTCGGTATTAGTAGCACCTATCGTAAGTACGAACAAAGAGCGTTTTGGCACGCTGTACCTATTGCGCAAAGTAAACTACGCCTTCGACTCTATCACACTCTCCATCGTAGGAAGTTTTACCTTGCAGGCCGCCATCACGATTCAAAACTTTCGCTTGCTCTCCGCACTCGTGGAAAATCAGCGGTTTCAGAATGAGCTACAAATTGCGCGCGAAATTCAGCAGAAGCTATTTCCTTCTTTAGCCGCTACAAAAGCCTACCAAGATTTTGAAATATTCGCTCATTCCGAGTCGGCCAAAGAGGTTGGCGGCGACTATTACGACTTCTACAAGATAGGCGAGAAAAAATATGCCGCTATCATTGCCGACGTATCGGGAAATGGCATTTCGGCAGCTTTTTACATGGCGCAAATGAAGGGAATTTTTCAGTGCCTCGCGCCATTGAACCTAAATCCGGATAAGTTCATGTTGTACGCCAATGCCGCACTGAGTAACTGCTTGGAAAAAACATCGTTCATTACCGCCACCTACTATTACATAGACACACAATACCAGCAGATTTATCTCTCGCGAGCGGGGCATTGCCCCTCGCTACTATTCGAGCAGCACACCCAAGATGCGCGTTTTCTGAAAAATAAAGGTTTAGGACTTGGCATTGTGCGCAACGAACGATTCAAAGACTTTGTGGAGGTGGACAGCATAAAATACCAAGCCGGGGATTTGCTCACGCTCTATACCGATGGTATCGTGGAGGCTAAAAACGAAACTACCGGCGAACAATTTGGCTACGAGCGTCTGCTGGCTCACATCGTAGCACATGCCCACGAACCGCTGGAAATTATCTACCAAGCATTAATAGAAGGCATTTCAACCTTTACACAGTCGGAAATAATTGACGATGATTTTACGCTGATTCTGATTCGGTTTTAACACAAAAGACCCTACCAGTACTGTTTGCCCTGCTAGTGAAGGCACGCGTAGCTGGTAGCGTCTTTTTAAGTCCCAAACATTCGATGTATTTGCTACCTAAACAGCCCAAACTTGATGCCTACGTAGCCGGTCAGGCCTGAAAGGGCAGATTGGTCAAGGTTTCTGTATGTCATCGTGCCTACTGTGCGATAGCCAGCCCCAATATTTAGGCGTGCGTATTTATGCAGGTTGACCTCCAAAAGGACAGAAGGTTCTATGACTAAAAAATTAGACTCCCCATACTCGTCCCAACCACTGTCATCTTGTCTATCCATCTGCACCTCTCCGGCACCTATGTACAAAGGAAATGTTATATGTATGAGCTTATCGGAAAAAAGGGTATATTCAACATAGCCACCAGCAGACCAGTAGTCCATGTAGATAGCAGGCACGGTCTCGCTCTGCGGCATAATTTCGTTGATTGAGGTATTGAAAAACCCTCCTATGGTGAGCTTATTGGCCAAAATAATCCCGCCCCGCAGATGAAATAACGAGGCTGCAGCACCATCCATTTGAGTTATCGCGTAGCCCGGCGAAATGGAAAAGCCTATTTTTGACGTTCCCGATAATAACGTGTTAGGGCTAGACTCTTCTTGCGCTACCGCACTTCCGCAAGATAACACAGCAATTAACCCTGAAAGTAATAAAAATGAGATACGTTTCAGGGTGCATTTCAAAACTACGCAGTATGCCTGAATATGTCCGTTATCAAGTAAGCT
>CAYUJH010000003.1:0-23007 GCA_964444995.1 uncultured Roseobacteraceae bacterium
GGAAACCTCGAACACTTTTGCGTCGGAGTTGGGCTTTTGCTCGCCCACATTGGCTACGTCTAACACCTCGCCGGTGAGTCTTTTTTCGGGAAAGGCATCGAGACCAATCTCTACGCGCTGCCCCTTTTGTATTTTTCGGATGTCCACCTCGTTGATATACGTTTTGGAGACCATCTTGGTAAGGTCGGGGAGGGTGGCTACTGTGGGGTCCCATGCGCCTACGGTCGAGCCTTGTCGCTTTTTCGTCCCGTTCCAGTTGCGTTCATACACCACCATCCCGTCTTCGGGCGCAACAATGACAAATTCGTTGAGCAGTGTTTGCAAAAATTCTACTTTCCCCTTTTCCGATTGCAGGTTGGCGTTGACCTCCTGCATTTTGGCAACCGCCTGATTTACCTTGATTTGATAATTTTCTTTGGCCTGCAAGAGGGCGCGCTCGGCCTTTTGTAAGTCAATCTTAGCTTGCTTGATAGTAGCGGGCGGCTCATATTCCGACTGCTCCAAGATGAGCTTTTTTTCTTCTACGGCAAACCGCAGGTTGACCAAGTTATCGCGGGCTTCGCGCAGCGTGAGTGCGGTATCGAGTTGGGTCTGTGTATATTGCGACTCGGCTTTGGTGAGTTCGGTTTGCCCTTGCCGCATCTTATCCATTGCCTGCGACTTATCGAGTTCGGCAATGAACTCCCCTTTTTGCACGACTGTTCCTTCGGGAACCAGCCGGTTGATTTTGACTTCCCAGATTTGGGCGGCTCGCATACCGGTAGGCCCTTGGATACGCACTGAGTTTTGTGCCTCCAATTCACCGCTTGTGGTTACAGAAATTTTGAACTCGCCGCGTTGTACGGTGGTATAAATCTCGCCGACTTCGGTAGCTGCCGGTCGCCACCACCAGTAGATAACAGCAAGCAGTACAATGCCGATAAGAGGGAAAATGAACTTCTTTTTCATGGGGTTTGTCTTTTGAGTTGGGTGCGCAGTAATTTGTCAAAAGTATCATTTTATAAGCAGATACCTACTTTTTTTATGCCAGTGGTACTACACATGGATTAATGGAGTACAGACGCGCATCGCTCATCTTTCACACACTTCAATTTTTTTTTAAAACATATCAACACACTGTTTAGAACTATTTTTTTTTAAGTTAAACAACAAAAAACACACAAATACTAGTATGCAATTTTTACCCACAAAGTTCTTTGCTCATTTCTTTCTTGGAGCTATTTTTTTGACTGCTTTATCGAGTTGCCAAGGGCAAAGTACCCCCGAACGAACTGCCACGAGTCCTGCAAGTACCCAGACAGAAAAGAGCGCTAGCATTTTTCGCTCGTTGGAAGTGGATGGCTTTGCCCAAGTCATCACCCAGCGCACCGAGGCGCAAATTCTCGATGTGCGCACACCGGGGGAGTTTGCCGAGGGGCATTTAGTAAATGCGCACAACATAAATGTGTATGCCTCGGATTTTCAAAGCCAGTTTGCCAAGCTCGACCCCGAAAAACCAGTGATGGTATATTGCACGGTAGGGGTGCGCAGTGCGCAGGCTGCAAAGGTGTTGCGGCAAATGGGGTTTAAAGAAATCTACGATTTGCGCGGAGGGTACAACCAATGGCTACGGAAGGGCCTTGCGGTAACTCGTTAGTACATTGGTTGGTGCTTATAGCAAACTTACAGTAGCTCGCGCAGGTTGTGCGGTAGTTGTATGATAAACTCCGTGCCTTCGTTTTCTTGGCTTTTTACGCTGATTTTGCCTCGGTGGTCTTCGATAATGCTGGTGGAGATGGCAAGGCCTAGCCCAGTACCTTCGCCCACTTCTTTGGTAGTGAAGAAAGGCAGAAAGATTTTGCTTTTCACTGCTTCCGACATGCCTATACCAGTATCTTTCACCGAAATAAAAATGCACTTTTGGGCAGGGTCGGCGGTGGTGGTAATGGTGATAGTGCCTTCGCCTTTGATGGCTTGCATGGCATTGGTGAGCAGGTTCATAAATACCTGATTGAGCTTGCCAGGGTAGCCTTCTACGTGGGGCAGTTTGCCAAAATTTTTGACAATTTTGATGGAATATTTGTGCTGATTGGTGAGTAATAGCAGCGTAGATTCAATGCCCTCGTGCACATCGAAGCGCTCTACGGTATCGGTATCCATGCGCGAGAAGGTGCGCAGCTCGCGCACAAGGGTGGCGGCACGCTCTACGCCCATTTCAATGTTAACTGCCACTTTTTCGGCTTGTGTAACGAGTTGGTCGAAACGGCTTTTTTGCCGCAACGCCTCTGCCTCGGCAATAGCTTCGCGATAGTTATCGGGAGTAACATTTTGGTATAGTTTCACTACGCGCATGATGTGTGTCATCGCTTTTTGTATGCCCAACGCGCCCGATTTTATGTAGTTAATGGGGTTGTTGATTTCGTGGGCGATACCGGCAGTGAGTACGCCCAACGAAGCCATTTTTTCGGAGTGCACAAGCTGCGATTGCGTTTGTTTGAGCTGGTCGAGTGCATCTTCGAGTGCTCGGTTCTTTTCGTTAAGTTGCGTATTTTGTGCTTGCAGTTGCGCGGCTTGTTGCTCTACTTTTTCTTGTTTCCGTTTTAGGTCTTTATCCACAATTTTGCGCTGCATGGCTTTGTAGGCAATCGTGATGATGTCGGCAAGGGATTTGGCAAAGGAGACATCTTCGGAAGTCCATGTGCGTTTTGTTTCTTGTTGCTCGCAGGTAAATACGCCGCCCAAACGCCCTTCAACGAAGAAGGGCACATCGAGGCGCGAGATAATGTTGTAGGGTTGTAAATATCCTCGGTTTAGCTCTTCCAAAAAAGGCTCTTGGAGCACCTCATTACTTACGATAATATGCTCCACGTTGATTTCTTCGAAGTACTTGGCGTAGTCGGAGGCGTAGAGGATGGGCCCTTCGGTGTGTTGGCGCTCGCTGCGGCTGTACAGGTTCATGCACCGAATACGCTGTTTTTCGATGTCGTACTGCCATATCCCTACGCGGGAGACTTGTAGCTCTTCTGCGGCGCGCTCGGTAATTTCGTGCATGGCGCGTTCCCAGAAGCCATGCTGTACGTACTTGCCTTTTACGAGGGTAAGCAGGGCATCGTTGTAGCGGCGCATGACCTCATTTTTTTCGATAATGCCGCGCCGTTGCTCTTCTATTTGGTCGCGTTGGGCTTCTATTTCTTCGCGCTGCTGCCTGAGCTGTTCGTTTTGCCGAAGGATTTTTTCTTGGCGGT
The DNA here is from genome assembly GCA_964444995.1 of uncultured Roseobacteraceae bacterium. Taxonomy (GTDB): domain Bacteria; phylum Bacteroidota; class Bacteroidia; order Cytophagales; family Flammeovirgaceae; genus CAYUJH01. Next base: position 3,225 of record CAYUJH010000003.1, read on the forward strand.
GTTCCATTTCTTTGGTGCGTTCGTGGACTTTTTTCTCTAGCTCCAAGTTGGCCGAGCGCAGTTGTTGTAACATGCTTCGGTTTTCTTCAAAAATCCCTCGGATTGCGTGCATCCATACGCGCCATGCCTTGGGGATGCCTCTCAGGAGCTGGTCGGTATGCAGCGGTTTGTCGGAGAGCCGGCTCTCTTTTTGTATTTGCAGCAGAAGTAGCCGCGCTGGGCGTATAAATCTGCGTTGCGTAAATACAAATGTTACGGCTTGCACCAAAATCATGAGCACGAGTAGGGAGATAAGATACACGCCCACGTCGGTAAAGGCAGCAAAGTAAAAGTCCCACGTAGAGACCATATACACTAGTGCCCATGGGGTATTTGGCACGCGTTCGTAGTAAAAGAAGTGCTCGTTGTAGCGTACGAAGTTTTCGGGTTCGTAATTTTTTATGTCCTGAAAGAAAGCATCTCGGATAGTGCGTACTTTTTCTGGTAGGGTTTTCTGGCTACTAAGCAGTACAGAATTATTTGTTGTATTGCCTAAGCCAACAAGATAGATGGTGCCGGGCTGCTCGGGCAAATCGGTTACGGAGGTGCGCAGGCCTTCCAAACTCACGTCGAGCATAAAAGCACCGTAGTACGCCGATTTGACGAACACCGGAAAGAGTGCCGATACCACCCATCCTTTTCCGGCTTTGTCGTTGTAGGGTTCGGTCCATACGACTTCCTGTTTTCGGCTTGCGAATAACCGAAGATGCTCTAAATATCCTTCGTAGTAGGAGTTTGGGTTCATGCCTAGGTCGTCGGAATGTTCCCAAGGGTATATCATTAACAAATTTCGGCCTAGGAAATAGCTCCAGACGATGTGCGAGTCGCTTTCGTAGGAGGTGCGCAGGGCAGGCGCAAGAGAAAGGAGTAGGTTGAGGTGGTCGTTGCGTTTTAACGCCTTAGCTTCCTCCTCTTCTTCGCCCCACCACGCAAGGTTTACTCTGCGCTGGGGTTGCAACGAGGTAGGGAAACTATCTAGGTGGAAAAAATTTCGGAACGGATGCTTTTGCACATAGGCGCGCCACGGGTGCTCGGGAATTTCTTCGAGGGTACTGAGCTGCTCGGTAAGCAGGACGGCAGACTGTGTTAAATTCACCGAAACTCGGTTGACCACTTGGCTTAGTTCGGCTGTATTTTCCTTGAATTGCTTGTGTATTACCGACTTTTGTCTTGTATTTCGGTCTTTCAACTGAAAAAGCAAGAGGGAAACCGTACTCACAAATAAAATCATGAATGAGATAACGGTTATACGGTAATATCCTTTTAGCAAATCTTGCAACATAACGGGCGCACTTTAAAATGTGGGGGTCTTTCGAGCGGGAAAGCAGGCAGAACGATGCCGGTGCAGAAAAACTACACGGATAGCGCGGAAGCTATATTTTTCTTTAAGTCTTCTTCTACCCAAGGTTTGGAAATGCAGGTAACTTTTTGCTGACAGGCTTCCTGCATGATCTGCGCATCGGTGAAACCGGTTAAAAGTATTTTACCAATTGCGGGATACTCTTTTCCTAGTTGTTTTAAAAACTCCATGCCGGTAACTTCCGGCATCTTATAGTCGGAAATCACTAGGTGAATAGGAGTTTTTTCTTTGGCTTTGTTTTTTAGAATGTCTAGTCCTTCTTTGGCCGAATTGGCAAGATATATCTCGTATTCGTCCATAAAGACAAGCAAGAAACTATCTAGGTTTTCTTGTTCGTCGTCCACGTAAAGAATGCTTGGTATAGCCATAGCTGTGAAGTTTGCCTATTGAAAAATGTTATTTTTTGAAGATAGCAAAAAATTGGTAGGTATACTAAATACGCCCTGTTTTATGCAAAGTTAACGAGGTATTTTAACACAAAATACCGAGCCTTGCCCTTCTTGGCTTTCAAAGCTAATGTTTGCCCGCAGTTTGTCTGCGGCAAGTCTAGCAAGATATAGCCCTAAGCCGTTGCCACCTGCATAGTTTGTGGCGCGGTAAAACTGCTCGAAAACATGTGCTTTTGCCTCTTCGGCAATGCCAATGCCTCGGTCTGTAATGCGTATCTGGAGTTCGTTTTTGCTCGTTTCTTCTGAAATCTGGAGAAGTACCGGCGTAGTAGGCTCGCTGAAAATCAGGGCGTTGTGTAGTAGCTGATAGAGCAAGACGTGCAGTAAATGCGGCGAGAGATGCTGCGTGGGCGTGTTTAAGGCGTAGTGCATTTCGATGCGCGACACGCAGGCGGCACCTTCCTGCTCAACCAACAAAGCACAGACTTGCTGCACAAGGTCTTCCACTACCACGACGGTGTGCGGCTCTACTTCGTTTTCGAGGGTATGCAAAACAAGGTGATTCTGCAACATGCGGTGCATATTTTTGGCCTCTTGATGAAAAAAATGCAGGTACGATAAAAAGGGAGGGGCATTTTGAAACTCGCGTAGCCCGTTTAGGCAAAGCCCCAAGAAGCGTGTAAGATAGCCTTTCAGGTCGTGCGAGGCGCGATAGATGTACATATCGAGTTGCTCAATTTTGCGGGCAAGCAGTTGGTTGCTCTCTTTCAGGTCGGTGATGAGCTGCTGATTTTTGAGCCGTAATTCGTAGCGCTCAAAGGCATTATCGAGCGACATTTTTAGGGCATCAGGTGTCCAGGGTTTGGGTACGTACTGATAGATGCCCGCCTCGTTCAAGGCTTTGATAATCACTTCGGTATCGCTGTATCCCGAAACAATCATGCTCACTATGTTAGGATACGAGGGACGTATTTTCTTTAAAAATTCTAACCCAGTAACTCCCGGCATACGTTGGTCGGTTAATACTACGTGGATGTCCTCCGTTTCAAGGATTCGGAAGGCTTCCTCTGCGCTGCTCGTGGTGTAAATGTTGTAATGATCCATGAAGCAGAGGCTAAAACTATCCAGATTCTCCTCTTCATCGTCTAAATAGAGGAGGTTTTTATCCGTTTCCGTTATGACCTCTAACACATTCATAGTTACATCGTTTCTAGTTGGTGGAGTAGCTTGCTATGGCTAAAGCGGCTTGAGTACTTTATGAGGCCGAGCGTAGGAAAAACGGTTTAGCAACTGCGGGGCATAATACCCGTCGAGGCCCGAAATAGCGACCGACTGCAGCACTTCGTGCCGTAAAAAGCCATCTTCGGAAACGGCTTGCAGATTTTCGGGAAGAATGACTTCAACTACCTCGCCGATTACAAGCACTGTTCCGTTGGCGGCCAGGGTGTATTCTTCTTTGTACCGAAGCCCAATTTTGAGCGTACTTTCAGCTACATAGGGGGCAGGGTGCGTGGCACTGTAATAGGGGGTCAGGCCGGTATAGGTAAACTCCGACTCGCCGGTGGCATATTTTGCCGAGGTTTGGTGCGCGGCCTCTACCATATCGGTATGTATTTGGTTGAACGTATAGTAGCCCGTTGCTTTTAGGTAGTCGTAGGTATGTCGCTCTACGGTGAGCGGGCGGAACAAGCAGCCCATCAGCGGTGGGTCGGCGCCAAGGTGGATGACCGAGTTGAATACGGCCAAGTTTTCATGCCCGTCTGGGCTTTTTGTACCCACCAAGTTGGCGCTTTTGAACCCAGCCAGCGTGTTGACAAAATTTCGACGGTAGTGCGCGTCCATCGCACAGATATCGGCTTGTGTATAGTGTTTCATGCGGTATGAGCTAGGAGTTTTTCAAAATGGTATGCCCCATTTTGTCGCGTTTGGTGGAAAGATAGTTCAAATTATGCGGATTTGGTGTAATTTCCAACGGTTCTACGTCCACAATTTCGAGACCGTAGCCAACCAAGCCGGCGCGCTTCTTCGGATTATTGCTCATCAGGCGCATTTTTCGTACGTTCATATCGCGCAAAATTTGTGCGCCCACGCCATAGTCGCGCTCGTCCATCTTAAAGCCCAACTTTAAGTTGGCCTCTACCGTATCGTAGCCTTCTTCTTGCAACTTATAGGCTTTCAACTTATTGAGCAGCCCGATGCCGCGCCCTTCTTGGTTCATATAGACGATGATGCCTTTTCCTTCGGCTTCCACTTTTTGCATGGCGGCTTGCAGTTGTGGCCCGCAATCGCAGCGGCATGAGCCGAAGATGTCGCCCGTAACGCAGGAGGAGTGCACGCGCACCAATACGGGTTCGTCGGCTTCCCACGTACCTTTGCTCAGGGCGAGGTGCAACTGATTGGTGTTGGTCTGGCGGTAGGCAACCAAGTCGAACGAGCCGAACTCGGTGGGCATTTGCACCGAGATTTCGCGCTCGATAAGACTTTCCGACTGCAACCGATAGGCAATCAAATCTTCAATGGAAATGAGCTTTAGCTGGTGCTTGTCGGCAAAGGTGCGCAGGGCAGGTAGGCGTGCCATTTCTCCGTCTTCGCCGATAATTTCGATGAGCACACCGGCGGGCTGCAAGCCGGCCAAACGCGCCAAGTCCACCGAGGCTTCGGTGTGTCCTGTGCGGCGCAATACCCCTCCTTCGCGGGCTTTGAGTGGGAAAATATGCCCCGGCCGGCCCAAATCTTCGGGCGGGGTCAGGGGGTTTACAAGTGCCTGAATCGTCTTAGCGCGGTCGTTTGCCGAAATGCCAGTTGTGCAGCCGTCTTTGAGGTAGTCAACCGAAATGGTAAAGGCCGTTTCATGGGCGGAGGTGTTAGCTCCTACCATTGCTTCGAGCTGGAGAGCGCGGCAGCGGCTTTCGGTCAGCGCCACGCAAAGCAGGCCGCGTGCTTCTTTTATCATAAAGTTCACCATAGCAGGGGTGATTTTTTCGGCGGCACAAATAAGGTCGCCTTCGTTTTCGCGGTTCTCGTCGTCCACGACTACAATCATTTTGCCGGCTTTGATGTCCTCAATTGCTTCTTCGATGCTATCGAGGTGAATAGGTTGTTCCATGGGGTATATGTAAAATATAACAGAATTTATATGATGTGAGGATGTTCGTGCATGGGTGTTTTTCTTTCAACTCGATAGGCAAGTGCATAGTTTATTTTTTGCCGTTCGTTTATAGGAACTGCTCGGGCAGTGGTTTTTCTAGTTCGACCAATTTATATTCTTTCACGGAACGGCTCTGTGCATATAGAACGATTGGGTCTAACTCTAGGGGTTGCTCCTGCTGTTGTCCTTTGAAAGAAATAGATACAGGTACGTTTATCCACTGTAAAGTCCCCGCCTCGCTCAAAGAAACACATTTAAACACTTCGTATGCGGAGATTTTTAAGGCAGTCTGGTCATTTTCCTGCTGCCACTGCAGGAATTGAGGTGCGAAATCAATCACCCGCACTTCGCCAGTATTCCAAAGGCAAAGTATCTTGTATGGCTCAATTTTTAGTAGTTGTGTAATATGTGGCATCATTGTAAATGTGGATTTAGATGATAAAATACGTGTATTAGCTCTTCTTGATTTTCTTTGGCATATTCTATGACCTTTTTCAGCATTTTATTGGGCATATTGCCTTGGATAACCTCAAAGGTACGCAAATGAATTAGTGCCTTGTGTTCGGCGAATTGTGCATGTAAATGCGGAGGAAGATGGTCTCTGCTAAATAGCATTATCTTAATGCCGTTAATAATGTCAATGGTGGGCATTTCACACGTATATTTTGTCGTAACTTACTGCTTATTATACTATTCCCTGTCTGGCAACCCCCACAAAGTCCCGAACATTCTCCACAACTTTTGCCAAGAGCGTTTCCCGCGCTTGTTCGCTTGCCCAGGCAATATGGGGCGTGAGCAGCAGTTTGTGCGGGTCGTGTACCGAAAGAAAAGGGTGGTTGGCGGGCAGGGGTTCTTGTTCAAATACATCGAAGCCGGCAGCGGCGATGCCCCCAGCGTTGAGGCAGTCTGCGAGTGCTTGCTCGTCCACAATGCCCCCGCGTGCGGTATTGAGCAGAATGGCACGTTTGCGCATCAGGCGCAGGGCGGCGGCATCGAGCAGGTTGTGCGTTGTTGGGGTGAGCGGCGTATGGATAGAAACTACATCGGAAGTTTGCAGCAAGGCTTGGAGCGAAAGTTGCGTATAACGTGGGTGCGTGCGCGTTCCTGAAGGAGAGTGGAACGCAATGCGCATCCCGAAGGCCTCGGCAATGTGCGCGACTTGCTCGCCAATGTTGCCCAAGCCGATAATGCCCAGTTGAAGCGTATGCAGGCCTGCGAACGTGCGGCCTAGGTGCGTGAACAAGTTCCCACGGCTGTACGCCCCCGTTTTTACGTGCGCATCGAAGTAGGGGAGGTGGTGCAGCAGGTGGAGTAGCATGGCCCATGTAACCTGCGCCACGCTTTCGGTAGAGTAGCCCGCCACGTTTTTTACGGCAATGCCTCGCGCCTCGGCTGCGGGCAGGTCAATGTTGTTCATCCCTGTAGCGAGCAGGGCAATGAGTTTCAGGCGGGAGGCTACCTGCATGGCATCTTCTGTAATCCGAACCTTGTTAACTATCAGAATATCTGCCTCGCCAATGCGGTCGTGCAGCTCTTCGGGCGAGGTGGTGGGGTAGGCGGTGAATGTCCCAAACTGCTCGAAGGCAGAGAGGTCGGCGGTGTGCCCTAGCGTGTCGGCATCGAGTAGAACAATGTTCATAAGAAGGCTAAATTGCGCGTTTTGCGCTGGCAAACATGCGCAAACTCGGCTGGTTAAAGTTGGAAATCGTACATTTGCGCACAAATTTACAACGAGAAGTCCCATTATTTCGTCAAAATATAAATAACAAAGCAAAGAATGATACATTATAAGACCCTCGAAGAAATAGAACTCATGCGAGAAAGCGCACTGATTGTCTCGAAAACACTGGGCATGTTGGCTGGTGAAATCGAACCGGGTGTTACTTCCCTAAAGCTCGATAAACTTGCCGAGGAGTTCATACGCGACCACGGCGCAGTACCGGGCTTCCTCGGATTGTACGATTTCCCTAACAGCTTGTGTACCTCGGTCAACGAGCAGGTGGTGCACGGCATCCCCAACGACCGTCCCCTCGAATCGGGCGATATTATTTCCATAGATTGCGGGGCAAAAAAGAACGGCTTTTATGGCGACCACGCCTACACCTTCGCCGTAGGAGAGGTAACGCTTGAGGTAGAGCGTCTGCTGCGTGTAACGAAGGAGTGCTTATACTTGGGCATCGAGCAGATGACCGCCGGCAACCGCTTGGGCGATGTAGGCTTTGCCATTCAGCAACACGCCGAAAACAACGGGTTTAGCGTAGTGCGCGAGCTAGTAGGGCACGGGCTAGGCAAAGCGATGCACGAACGCCCAGAAGTACCCAACTACGGCCGGCGCGGTCAGGGCATTCTGCTCAAAAATGGTTTGGTTCTTGCCCTAGAACCTATGATAAACCTCGGAAGCCGTCGCGTGCGCCAACTCCGCGATGGTTGGACCATCGTTACGACCGACCGACAACCGTCAGCGCACTTCGAGCACGACGTGGCGATTGTCAACGGAAAGCCCGAAATTCTTTCCACCTTCGAGTATGTCGAAAAAGCACTGGAGGCTAAGGCAATGGCAAAGGCTTCTTGAGCGTTATGGAAATGACCTTTTAACTTCAACATCCCAGCGTATGATTATTGCGATTGATTTCGACGGTACGATTGTAGAACACAAATTCCCCGCTATTGGCGAGCCGCTGCCTCATGCTTTTGAGGTAATGAAAGAATTACAGCAAAAAGGCCACAAACTCATTTTATGGACGTACCGCGACGGGGAAGACCTCACCAAAGCCGTGCAACTTTGCCGCGAAAATGGGGTGCGCTTCTACGCCGTAAACCACAGCAAACCCAACGAAGACTACGACAAGTACATGAGCCGAAAAATCTACGCCGACCTCTATATCGATGACCGTAATCTTGGTGGCTTCCCCGGCTGGTTAGAAGTGCGCAGGCAAGTGCTGGGCGAAAATATGCCACAACCTGCCGAAGCCGTCGCCCATGCCGTGCACACACACGAGGCCAGCGAGCAGGCCAAAAAGAAATCCGGGGGACTTTTTAAAGGTTTCAAAGCGGCGTTTTCTTTGTAAGCACTTCCTCCTCTTTTTTAAAATACACCAAAAACGTTGAGCTAATTCTACAAAGTGTTCAAAACCGTGTAGATTTTCATACGAATAGCTTTTGATGTAAAATAGGCCTGACTGAATCGAAATTTTTTTACCTACAACTATGCAATCATTTTCACGCGTTATTGACGATTTGGGCAGCTCGCACGCGCATACGCTTGTGCTTTGCTTCGCCGGTATTCATGGCAACGAGCACGAAGGCGTGCAGGCCGCAACGCAGGTATTTCAGACCCTCCGCGCACAAAATATCCCTTTGCAAGGGCGTTTTGTGGCGTTGCGGGGAAACATGAAAGCACTCGCAGAAAACAAACGATTTTTAGAAGAAGACCTTAACCGCCTTTGGTCGGATGAGTTTGTGCATATCGCCCGCACGCACCGCCACGACCACCCCGAATTTGAAGAACTCGCCGCCCTATGCGATGCCGTAGAGGGGCTGCAAATTGACAACTACAGGCAGCGAATCTTTATAGACCTGCACGAAACATCGGCCGAAAATGGCATTTTTACCGTCGTGAAAGACTACACACAGTCCTCTTTTTTGGTAGATAGGCTTCATTCGCCTGTGGTGTTCAACATCCACGAAAGTTTGCACAACACCACCATACAGTATATGCACGAGCATGGCTTCATAGCCCTTGCCTTTGAAGGCGGAAAGATAGGCAACCCCAACACAGTAAAAAATCATCGGCACATTTTGTGGCAGACGCTGCTGCACACCGAGCTAGTGCGCCGCGCCGACGTGCCCCAAGAGGTAGAGCAGTACGAGGAACTGCGCGCATTTTCGGAAAAATTGCCCAAGTATCTCAAACTCGACTATTGCCACAAAATTCGCGAGGGCGATGCCTTCGAGATGATGCCCGATTTCCGCAACTACGACCGCATAAAACGAGGCGACTTGCTTGCCCACGACCGACACAGGGAAATCCGCTCGCAGTACGACGGCTTCTTGCTCATGCCCCTCTATCAAAAAAAGGGAAACGATGGTTTTCTGATTGTTAGCGAGGTGGGGGCAGACGAGCTGGCGCGTTTTCAGTAGCTCTGCGGCCATATTCCCCCCACATCGCGTGATTTTTGATATTTTTTCATGCGCCACTCAACTTATCGGCAGGTTTTGGTGTCTTAGTTGCAAGAAGGATACGCGGACGGCGCGTGTCGTTTGCATCGTTTAACCAACTACCTGTACCCCCTTGAAAAACAAGCTACATAGCACCCTAGCTAGGTTCCTAAAGCAAGGAATTACGCCCCAAAAACTAGCCCTGACCTGCACGCTTGGCTTAGTGTTAGGGACTTTTCCTGCTATTGGGGTAACCACCTTGTTGTGTACGCTTGTTGCGCTATTCTTGCGCCTCAATCTGCCCGCTATGCAACTGATAAACTCGCTCGCGTACCCCTTGCAGTTTGGCTTGTTACTTCCCTTTGCCGAACTCGGTGCCGTCTTGCTCGACGTACCGCAGGCGGGCTTCTCGTTTCGCGAGATTGACCTGCTATCGCGCGAGGGGCTTGCGCTTCTTTGGGAGAGCTTTAGCGAGCAGCTGGGCGGCGCGGCACTTGCGTGGGCACTTATCATGTTGCCTTCTAGCCTACTATGTTACTGGGGCTTTCTGCGCTTGTTTCAGCGCATCAAGCCGCTCGGCGAACGAACCTATGCCGCGTAGGTATACCAAGATTCACGTGATTTAAGGATTAACATGATTTGATTTGCTTGATTTTGAATGATTTGTGAGACCAAAATTTCGCAAATCTTATGCGTTTCAGTATATGTTTGTCAGATTTTCCCAACGTTTTTCTGTTTTTCTCGGAACAACGCGCCCGCCCCCCCACGATAGGGGGTATTTGGGCGTTTGTTTTTAACTTTTTTTGATATTCGCACAACCTCTTTTTTCTTTTACCTACCTTTATACTGCGCAGTGGTGCGCCTTATCGCTTATTTTGTCTTACCCTATTTTACTCCCCATTCCAAACCATGAAAACATATTACTTCTTTGCACTTACGTTCTTTTTGTTTCTGGGTGAACTAGCCGCACAAGCGCCGGTAGTTCCTCCTGTCATACGCGCCACCAACACGATTGAACGCCTTACGTATGGACTCGGTGTTACCAATCTTCCCGGTTCTAACATGCAACTTATGCCCATGAACAAACCCCAAACCACTGGCGACAACTACATGAACAAAAACTGGAACCGTACTTCGTTTATCATGTATGGCGCACAAGAACCTTCCGAAGGTTATTTAACACGTTACGACCTGCTCGGCGAAGAACTCGACGTGTATGTGGATAACGGTGTGAAGGTGGTCAAGGCGAAAGACTTAAAGAGTTTCGCGTGGGTGGACTCGTTAAGTCATTACCCCGCTTTTTTTATCAATGCCAAAGACTTCAAAACGGAAGACGGCGTGTATTTGAAAGGATTTTTAGAGGTTATCACGGAAGGAAGTATTCCTCTATTCCGCCATGTGGAAGCGAAAATCTTGGAAGCCAACTACAACATGACGCTCAACGTTGGTCGCCGCGACAACGAAATCATACAACACAGAACGCTGTACTACATGAAAGACAACGTGTTGTACAAGTTGCCCCTGCGCATGAAAAAAATACTTGAGGTATTTGGCGAACACGAAAGCCAGATGCGTGGTTACGTTCGTAAAAAAGCCCTACGTGCCGACGTACAAAACGACATAATCAGCTTGTTCCAGCACTACGAGCAAACTTCGTTCAACAAAGAAGGCAACGCAGGGGTACGATAAACGGCGCGGCAGTCTGCACCAAATAGTCGGGCTGCCGCCTAAACTCCCCTTTTTCTCTATGCGCAAAATCTGGAAACCCCTTATGCTCGCTGTCCTGCTTTTCTTTGGCACTGCCTCGTTGTTCCTCGTTATTTTTTTGGCGTTTGCCCCACAAATAGGCGGCACGCCTTCCGAAAAAAGTAAGCAAAAAATAGAAGCCTTTCCTTTCTACCGAAACGGTACGTTTGAAAACACCTCCGATACGCGCATGGCCTTTTCGGTTGGTGAAATGCTGCCCCTCATCTGGAAGTCGCTCAAAGGCGAGGGGGAAATAGCGCCAAGTCGCCCGCTGCACGTACACCGGTTTGAAGCCGCGCAGTTTACAAATCTTCCCTTGCAAGAAGTGAGCTTCGCATGGTTCGGGCATTCGAGTATGCTGCTTCGGTTCGAGGAGCAGACCTTTTTGCTCGACCCCGTATTTAGCGAGCGCGCTTCGATGTTCTCCTTTGCCGGCCCTAAAAAATTTGCTTTTTCCCACGATGTTACCCCCGACGATTTACCCCAAATAGATGCCGTCATCATTTCGCACGACCACTACGACCACCTCGACCACGCCACCATCGTCGCCTTAAAAGGCCGCGTACAGCGCTACTTCGTGCCGCTTGGGGTGGCGGCGCACCTCGAGCGCTGGGGTGTACCTACCGAGCAAATTACCGAGGTGAGCTGGTGGGACGAGATACGCTACAACGACCGTATCACGCTCGCTTGTACGCCTGCGCGGCACTTTTCGGGCAGGGGCACACTCAACCGAAATAGCACGCTTTGGGCAGGATGGGCATTTTTAAGCCCCGAAAAACGCGTGTATTTCAGTGGCGACTCGGGCTATACCCAAGATTTTAAAGCGATTGGCGAAAAATACGGGCCGTTCGACTTCGCCATGATAGAGTGCGGACAGTACAACCGGCAGTGGCAAGTTATCCACATGCTGCCCGAAGAAACGGCGCAAACCGCTGCCGACGTGCAGGCCAAACTCTTTATGCCCGTGCATTGGGGAAAATTTCCCATGGCCTTCCACGCGTGGTACGAGTCGCCCGAGCGCATGATTACCCGCGCCGAAGAGCTAGGTGTGCCCTACGCATTGCCCGAAATTGGCAAAGTTTATACCCTTCTCCCCGACGCACTACCCACCAAACCATGGTGGCGCGAGCAGTTGTAAAAAAATGCGTCCTCTTCCTCCCTTGTTTTTATTTTTTTTAGCTATTTTTTTTCAGAATAGTTGAAAAATTCCCGTTCTTTCTGCTAACTTCAAAGTTGCATGAATACTGTATATTCGTGTGGTCTGGCTTGTGCACGTCCGATGGGAACGCAAAGCACGCGGACGCTACAGCAAGCAGTAGATAACAGAGAAAACACACTTAACTACAAAATTGAAGACGTATGGGAGCGAAAGGCGTAAGAGTCCCTTCAGGGCAAGCCGAAATGAACCACTTTACCCGTTACCTGCTCAAAGACATGCAGGCATTGGAGAGAATGTTGGAGGATAATTGGTTCGAGACCGACCAAATGCACATCGGCGCAGAGCAAGAAATTTGTTTGATAGACGAGCATGGGAAGCCAGCCCCCAAATCGGTCGAGATATTGGCAAAGCTCAACCACCCGAATTTTACCACCGAGCTGGCGCGGTTCAACATCGAGGCGAATTTGCCTCCGTTGCCCTTTACCGGCACGTGTTTCTCGCAAACCGAAGCAACGATTAAACAACTGCTCGACCACCTGAAAGAAGTGGCGATGGAGTGCGGGGCGTTACCCTTACTCACCGGTATTTTGCCGACGATTCGCAAGTTTGACCTAGAAATTGGAAATCTTACTCCTATTGACCGCTACTACGCACTGATTGACTCCATCACGCAGTCGCGGGGCAATTCCTTTGAACTCAAAATTGAAGGTCTCGACGAGTTGAACATCCGACAAAGCACGGCTATGGTCGAAGCCTGTAACACCAGCTATCAGGTGCATCTGCAAGTGCGCCCCGAAGAGTTTGTGGAGAAATACAACGTGGCGCAGGCCATTTCGGCGGCTATTTTGGCGATTAGCACCAACTCGCCCATGCTCTTTGGCAAAAGGCTTTGGAGCGAAACGCGCATTGCCCTCTTCCAACAGTCGGTCGATACGCGCATTACCGGCGAGCACCTCCGCTACACCAGCCCGCGTGTAACCTTTGGCTCTGGCTGGGTGCGCGACTCCATCTTAGACCTCTACAAAGAAGACATCATTCGGTTCAAACCGCTCCTTGTTACCGACGTGGACGAAGATGCCATGGAATGCTACGAGCAAGGCATCACGCCGCGCCTTCGCGCTTTGAGTATCCACAACTCTACGGTGTACCGCTGGAACCGCCCCTGCTATGGCATTAGCCCTAACGGAAAGCCGCACCTACGCATTGAAAACCGCATTTTGCCCGCCGGGCCTACCGTTATTGATGAAGTGGCGAACTCCGCCTTTTGGATAGGGCTGATGAACGGCTTCAGCGATGCGTACCCCAACGTGGCCGACCACTTCGACTTCGACGATGCCAAATCGAACTTTTTGCTTGCCGCACGCGCCGGCTTGGGCAACCGACACCACTGGATAAATGGTACGGTTGTAAACGATACCGAACTCATTGCCAAAGAGTTAATCCCCATTGCGCGCAAAGGGTTGGAAAAGGCGCATATTGCCCCGGCCGACATTGACCGCTACCTCGATATCATCGCCGAGCGCAATGCTACCGGCATGAACGGCTCGCGCTGGATGCTCTCGTCGTACTCCAAACTGTTGAAGGAAACATCCAAAGAAGAAGCTACTACGGCACTCGTGGCAGGCATAAGCCGCAACCAGATGACGGGGCAACCTGTGCATCATTGGCCGCTCGCCAGCATCACCGATATTGCCGATTGGGAACCTTCATCGCTCTTGGTGGAAGAGTTCATGACGACTGATATTTTTACGGGCAACAAAGACGACCTGCCGGAGTTTATTGCCGACGTGATGGCGTGGCGCGCTGTCCGTTATATGCCTATCGAAAATAAAGACGGAGAGCTTATTGGGCTAATTACGATGCGTGCCCTGCTCAAGTACTTTTCCGACAACAAGCGCAGCGGGCAAACAGACGCACAAATCACGATTAACGATTTAATGGTGAAAAACCCTACGACGATTAGCCCGGAAGCTACGATTGTAGAAGCCATGGAGATTTTGCACACCAGCAACACAGGGTGTATCCCGGTGGTTACCAACAAAAAACTCGTAGGGGTTATCACCGAGGGGAATTTCATCAATATCAGTTCGAGCTTGCTCAAACGCTTCGCCGCTCGCAAACGCACGATGCGCAAAACATTGGCCACCTTCGATATGGGCTTGCCCCCAAGTGCCGACGAGCCTCTCGCGCCGCCCCCTTCTCAGGAGCAGGGATAAATAACCAACCACTTATTTTGCATCAAAAAAAGGCTATCCGCTTGCGGATAGCCTTTCTTAGTGTGCGCTGAGCGCGAAAAAAACGTATCGTACTCTACTTGGTCATGCGGTATAGGTACGTGCCCTGTTCGGCAGCCGATACGCCATCATCTACTTTGGTCAAATCCCAGCGCAAATCGAGCGAGACGGTGGTAGCTGTAACTTGCCCGCCTGCAATAGTTACTTGGCGCGACTGTCCCCCAGAGGTAAAGGTTACTTGGCTACCTGATACAGCAAACGTGCCCGAACTGCCAATTGTGGGCTGTTTGGTCGCTGTGCCCGATACAGAGTAGCCATTGGGGCGACCACTAGCATCGAAGTTGAGTGTAAGGCTGTAATTGGGGACGGGTGTAATAGGCGAACCGTTGAAGGTTGCTGTCGTGGTGGTTAGCGTAACGGAAGAGGGCTGTGGGTCTGTGCCTCCGCCGTCGCCACCTCCGCAACTTGCGAGTGCCACCCAGCCAAATACCGCTAACCAAGACAATACGTTTACTATTTGTTTTTTATGATTTCTCATTGCGTTATTGAAATTAGAGAGTTTAACATCTTTATTTTTACTACGTCTTGCAACCGAAGAATGCTACGAAAGTAGCACATTTCTTCGCTAATTTTTTAGCATTCTATCCTTATAGGTCGTGCGAAAAAAGGATTTCAAACTTAAAAGTAACGCTTTTTTTGGTTTGATACGTCTTTTCACACATACTTTTTGAGGAAACCTATGCTTGCCAAGTAGCGAAGAAATGAACCTTCTTTGCCTGATACGCTAATTACGCACGAAACGCTTCGTTACGTTGAAATTTTCTCCGCTCAAGCGGATCAGGTAGCTATTGCCAGTTAGGCGGTGCTGCTCACTTTTCAACGCAGTGTTGATAGTGTTCAGTTGGCCTTCGCGCACAAATACACGGCTGCCCTTTGCATCGTACACCTCGCAGGTGAACACACCGAGCGACAGTTGGTCGTTCTCCAAGCCAATTTGAATGTACGAATTGGAAGGGTTCGGGTAGATAATCAAACTTTGGCTGTACAAGTCGTCGGAAAGGCTCAACGGAGCTGACGTCCGCGCGCTAATTACGTTGGAGTTCACCGAAGCCAACTGTCCGTTGGTTGCACGAACGCGGTAGAAGTACGGTGCATCGGGCGTAAGATTCGCGACTACATCGGAAGTGCCAGCTACGGCCTTGTTGTTAAAGCCGGCGACGAGGTTGGCAAAGGCTTGGTCGGTCGCCACATCGAGGAGGTAGCCGGTTGCGCCAGCGACGGCGTTCCAGTTGGCGGTAAAGCCGGTTTCGGTGATGTTGGTGGCGGCGGTAGCTACTGGTGCGTTAGGTGCAACGGGTGCAGGCGCAGCCGTTTTGGTGCTAATTACGTTGGAGTTGCCCGAAGCCAACTGCCCGTTGGTAGCGCGAACGCGGTAGAAATAATCCGTATTGGCGGTTAGCCCTGTTACGGCATCGGAAGTACCGTTCACGGTCTTGTTGTTAAAGCCGGCAACGAGGTTGGCAAAGGCTTGGTCGGTCGCCACATCGAGGAGGTAGCCGGTTGCGCCAGCGACGGCGTTCCAGTTGGCGGTAAAGCCGGTTTCGGTGATGTTGGTGGCGGCGGTAGCTACTGGTGCGTTAGGTGCAACGGGTGCAGGCGCAGCCGTTTTGGTGCTAATTACGTTGGAGTTGCCCGAAGCCAACTGCCCGTTGGTAGCGCGAACGCGGTAGAAATAATCCGTATTGGCGGTTAGCCCTGTTACGGCATCGGAAGTACCGTTCACGGTCTTGTTGCTGAATCCAGCGACGAGGTTAGTAAAGGCTTGGTCGGTCGCCACATCGAGGAAGTAACCCGTTGCGCCAGCGACGGCGTTCCAGTTAGCGGTAAAACCTGTTTCGGTGATGCTCGTTGCGGCGGTCGCCACTGGCGCATCGGGCGCGGTAGGTTCGGGTGTGGTAGGCGCAGCCGTTTTGGTGCTAATCACGTTGGAGTTCACCGAAGTCAACTGCCCGTTGGTAGCGCGAACGCGGTAGAAATAATCCGTATTGGCGGCTAGCCCTGTTACGGCATCGGAAGTACCTGCCACAGCCTTGTTGCTGAATCCAGCGACGAGGTTAGTAAAGGCTTGGTCGGTCGCCACATCGAGGAAGTAACCCGTTGCGCCAGCGACGGCGTTCCAGTTAGCGGTAAAACCTGTTTCGGTGATGCTCGTTGCGGCAGTTGCTACCGGTGCGTCAGGTGCAACAGGCGCAGGTGCCGCCGTTTTGGTGCTAATTACGTTGGAATTATTGGAAGTGAGCGTTCCATTGGTAGCGCGAACGCGGTAGAAATAATCTGTATTGGCGGTTAGCCCTGTTACAGCATCGGAAGTGCCAGCTACGGCCTTGTTACTAAAGCCAGCGACGAGGTTAGTAAAGGCTTGGTCGGTCGCCACATCGAGGAAGTAACCCGTTGCGCCAGCGACGGCGTTCCAGTTAGCGGTAAAGCCGGTTTCGGTGATGTTGGTAGCACCGGTAGCTACTGGTGCGTTAGGCGCGGTAGGGGCGGGGGCGTCGGTGCGAATGCCCAAGAAAAGCCCTTGCCCGTGTGTACCAATTGCCACGGCGGCATCGCTCGTGCGCGACGACGTAGCAACTACGATGGCATTACCCAATACGTTTGGTCCTTCCAATTTCCAGCTCGTGTTGTTTCCGTTTAGTTCTGTGGCGGAATACAAGCCTGTGCTGGTAGAAATGAGGTAAATCTTCTCGTTGTTAAAGGGCAAAATCTCTGCCCAACGGCACGATGGGCCGGGCACGGCAGACGTACCAGCCAAATTGCCCTCTACGGCGGTATAGCTCGTGCCTCCGTTGGTAGAATGGAACAGGCTCACTACGTTGTAGTTAGCGAACACGACCATAATCTCGTTGGCATCGTTGGGGTTTACACCGATAGATACCGGATACGCGCCTACGGCAGCGTCGGGTATAGAGATTTCCGTAGCGGTAGTGGCTGTGCGTGCGCCGTTCATTCGGAAAATTTTGGGGCGTTCATTGCCATTAGGGTCGTAGCCACCCAAATAGACGATGTCGGCAGGGGTTTTTGACGTTGAAATGGCAGATAGACGCAAGCCACCCATAATGTTAGGAAGTTCTTGCCAGCTACCCTCAATTTCTGCCTCGTCGTTAGAAAGCGCTTTGCTGTGCCGCCAAAGTGAGCTTCCACCGGCGAAGTACAAAAAGTTTTCATCGTTTTTATCGAGCGCGAAGGGGTTTACCCACATAAGGTCTTTCGCATTTGCTGGCTTAAAGAATGCTACACTAGAAGATACGGCTCCCGGACGTTCGCGGCGTACCACTTTTTCGTTGGTTACATACGAGTATCGGCTCAAATTGCCATTTTGTGTAGAAAGCCAAGCGAAATTTTCGCCGAGATGTACGCTCGTACCGTCTCCGCCGGTAACATCTTCCCCGATTGTGGTATTGAAGGCCTGATTTTGCTCATAGCGCGTGAATACTGTACCCCAGTCTTGGTTGCCACTCGCCATCCGATAGCCTTGTCCGTCGGGGGCAAGAGCTACGTGGTACGACTGCATGATGGTAAAGCCGTTGTTGAGCGGTGTCCACTCAATGCGGTCTGCCATGATGTTATCGGTACGATACACGCCACCGTCGTTCCCCGAAATCATGATGTTGGAGTTGGTAGGATGGAAAAGCACTACGTGTTGGTCCACGAAGTGATTGAAGTACAGGTCGGTAGGAGCAGGGAAGGGGGGCGAAGGTTCGTCTGAGGAAACCTTGCCGCCGCCTATCCAGTGCCTGCGCGAGTCGGTGGGTCTGGTTGCGAAGCCGTCGAACGAGCGGAAGAGTTCCGTGCCGCCAATGAGTACATAATTTTCATCGTTCGGATGTACGCCCAACGTCATGCAATAGCCTTGTTGCGTATTGAGTTTCGCCACTCCGTTAGGGTCGTAGAAAGATTGCGGAAATTCGGGGAGATTGCTCGTAACTTCGGTAAACGTACCAGCAGACAAGTTGTGCTTGAATACGCGCACGGTGTTTGCGTCGTCGGGGTTTTCGAGCATGTAAGAGTAGGCCGTATTGGTATTGCTAGGCGCGATAGCGATAATGCTGCGCCAAAAGCTCGTAGGATACGGTTCTGGCGCTACATTGGTCCATGTTACCCCGTCGTCGGTAGAGCGTTGCAAGCCGTTTACAGCGGCGAGTATGTTGCCATCTTTGTCCACGGCTACGTCGGTCGCAGTGCCAGCGAACGCCATATTTTCACGTACAAGGGTGAACGTCTGCCCGCCATCGGTAGAGCGCAGGATGCCGAAACCATCGGTGGCCACGAAAATTGTGCTGGTGGTAGGGCTTACGACAATTCTACGGGTTACGGCAAAGGGGTTCTGTCCTACCGATGTGGGGAATGGGTTCACGCTTGTAGAACGCGCCCATGTACCAGGGCCTGTATTGCTGTAGTTTACTAGTTCCCAGGTATCACCGTTGTTGGTGGACTTGAAAATGCCCGAACCTAGGTAAGGGGCAATATCGGATTGGCCAAGACCGTCGGCGGTGGAGCCTCCTTTAGAACCTTCGCCAGAGGAGTAGTACCAGGTGTCGGGATTGCGTGGGTCTTGCGCCACGGAAGCCACGCTAAGGTTGGTATTTCGTTCCGTTTTGAGTGCCCAAGAGGCACCGCCGTCGGTACTTTTCCACATACCACCCGACACACCGCCGGCCAGCATAATGTTCGGGTTGCGTTGGTCGAAGGCGATAGCGCGGGTGCGGCCTCCTATGTTGAACGGCCCTACGGCTCGCCATTCGTAGTTGAATACGTTACTTGTACGCGCATTCGAGGGGGTTTGCGCGATAAGCTTTGCATGGAAGAGTTCCTTCGCCCGAATATTATCGGGGATAGTTTTGGTGGCAGGGTCGCGCAGAATTAGGGAGAAATAACTGTTTCGTCCTTTTTTGCGCTCGGCTTTTGCTTGTTTGGCAGCGCGGTTTTTTGCCTGTTTTTGGCTTGTTTCGTACTGCTGGTACGCGTACCACGTGCCGGGCACTGCCAAGGCAAACGCAAGCAGTGCGGTGAAGATGAGTCGAGGGTTTCTCATAAGAAAAAATCAAAGGGGTTGTAATGAAGAAATATTGAGATAATTAAATGGCCTACGGGCATTGCTTTTATAAAAGTATATAAATTTTTTATTTTTTTCACAAAATGCTTTGGCTAGTTTATAGGAATTTTGTAAAGAACTAACTGTCTGCATCTTCCTGATAGCTCCTTACGCTTCTCTCCGAATTGTTACTTTTGCAGCGTACATAACGCCTGTCCTTTATATATACACCACTATACACCACAAATAAATGTAAACATACGATAGCATGTACATCAATCTGTGGGTGATGTCCTTTAAACCTTCTGTTTAGGGTATGAAACATTACTTTTGTGGTATAACATGTCTTTAATCCGTTGTGATGATTGTTATAAAAAAGACCGTCTATGCACATCGAGAGTTATACCAAGATTCACTTGATTTAAGGATTGACATGATTTGATTTACTTGATTTT
>CAYUJH010000004.1:0-17438 GCA_964444995.1 uncultured Roseobacteraceae bacterium
ACATAGTAAGTCCGTAGGCATAGGTGCGGTTGTGGCCAAGCAGTGGGAAGGGCACACCTGCCAAAAAGTATCCGTACATTTCGTGTTCGGGCGTTGCGATGTGTGCCTCGTACCACGTACACGGCTGCGAGAAGGCAATGTGTGGGTCGTTGGCAAAAATAACCTTGCCAGTGCCGCTCTTGCCTGCGCCAATCACCCAGCCATTGCTCCCGATAAACGGCGGCACTGGCGAGGCATCCATCAGGCGAGCGATGTTTGTGGAAACAGCGGCATAAAAGGTAGAGTCGGCGCGGTGGTTGCGAATTTGTGTGCGGTTAAACGCGCCGTCCACGCCTAGGTCTTTCAGGTAAGTCTCTCCGTATTTTTGGTAAAGTTCGGTGAGCAGAGGGTCGGTTTTGTGCGCCATCGCGAAGCTAAAAGCCATATACCCCATAATATTGTGTATGTCTTTGAGGGTGAACTTCTCTTTTTTTACGCCCAACAGCTCATATTCTATGGGTGTTTTACCCTTTTCCATGTACTGATTCACTCCGTCGAGGTAGGCGAGTGCGAGCGTATAGGCAGGGCTGCTCGTATCGAGGGCAGCGACTGCTTTTTCACTGTTTTCGTCTATGCCAAGGCTGGCGAAGAGCTTGTCGTTTTCGAGGGCTACACTGCCAAAGAGTGCGGAAAGTCTGCCCGGAGCAATGCGCCGAATAAGTTCCATTTGCCAAAGGCGGTCTTGCGCGTGTACATAACCCAACACGGTCATCGCATCGCGTTCCGAACTGGCGTAAATGTGCGGCACACCGAAATCGTCGAAATAGACGGAGGTCTCTTCAGAGATATTTTGCAGGGCAACCTGCCCCTCGAGTTGGGGCTTTTTATACTGTACGTAGGCAAAAAGTGCGCTGCCTACTGCAGCAAGTACGAGCAGAAGCGCTACGGCAAGCCTTTTCAGAAATGTAAAAAACATACGGTTGGTGGGTTAAGGGTGAAGAATATACCAAGATTCACGTGATTTAAGGATTGACATGATTTGATTTGCTTGATTTTGAATGATGTATGAGACCAAAATTTCGCAAACCTCATGCGTTTCGGTATAGATAGACAGAATGCCCAGCAAAATAGGGCAACGGTATCCTCAGGCTTGTAAATTTATAAAAATCAACACAGTTGACCTTTACATGCACGGCGCTATCCAAGAAAAAATAAGGCGTATTTCAAGGTGCAAAAAGTTAACAGCCGAGTAAATGTTTTTAGGAAAAATTTTGGCTCTAGGCTGTTCTCAGTGAGTAAAAACCGTATCTTATTAAAAAATAATTGTAAAGATTAAGTTTTCTTACATAATATTATATAATAAAAATTCAAATTGCTCGGTATTCTTACAGCGTTGCAACTGCTTTGGAATGTGCGCGTATATGGTTGTAACAGTATATTTTGTAAAAAAACATCAACAAAAAAAGACTATTTTTACATTTATCTACTGTTATGTCGTAAATTTATCGTTTCATTTACCCAAAACTTGTTACGCCTTAAAAAAAACAGTTTGCTTGCCCTCTGCTGCCTCACTTTTTAAACGTCCTGATATTCTTGACCTTTTTGGGGTGCATTTCCAGACCCAAAGGCGCGCTAGAAGGCAATCTGCTCAGTTCTTTTTCTGTTTCTTTCACGTAAAAGTGTCTGCATCTTTTGGAAAAATTAGTTACCTCGCGCATGTTTGAAGCCGCACATTTACACCAGTTCGCTGAGGCAATTCCGCACATTGTGTGGTCTTCTCTGCCCAACGGCACGATAGAGTTTTGCAACGGCTATGGCGTGCATTATTTGGGTGCTACCGCCGATCAGGTCGTGGGACAGTCGTGGCTAACTTTATTGCACCCAGAAGAGGCCGAGACCACCTACCAAAAATGGCAGCTCTCTGCACAACAAGGGGAGACATATAGCAACTTGCAACGCATCTATCACGCACCGATGCGGCATCATCGTTGGGTACGGCTAGATATCAGCCCCATCCGCGATGGGCACGGATACATACAACGGTGGATAGGCATTGCTATCGACGTGCAGTCGGAGATAGAGAGTCGGACACTTCTAGTGGAAAGCAATGTGAAATATGAGTCTATCTTAGACCAACTCCCCGCTACGCAAGTCTATATTTTCGATACCGACTTGCGCCTTGTAGAGGGGCGCGGCGTGCGTTTTGCCAACACTCCAGACCCCCAAGACGTGGTCGGTAAGACACTTGAAGAAGCCTTTGAAGATACTTGGACAGACTTTATTACCCCTCTGTATCGCAAAGCCTTGCAGGGCGAGCATTTCTACGCCGAATTTTCTTCGGAAGAGTCGTATTATATCTTGCAAGGTGGTCCGCTTAACTACTTAGAAGATACAGCGCGCAAAGGAATTGCCTTAGTTCATAATCTTTCCGTACAAAAACGATACGAGGCCTCGTCCAAACAAAGTAAGGCACAGTTTAGCTTTCTGCTCGATACAGCCAATCAGCTCGT
Organism: uncultured Roseobacteraceae bacterium; assembly: GCA_964444995.1. Taxonomy (GTDB): domain Bacteria; phylum Bacteroidota; class Bacteroidia; order Cytophagales; family Flammeovirgaceae; genus CAYUJH01. Next base: position 2,490 of record CAYUJH010000004.1, read on the forward strand.
AAAACTTTCGGAATTAGAACCCCTTTACGACTTTGTGGGGCAGAAACTACAAGAAATTATAGGCGAAGAGGAAACCGCTGTGGTAGCCCGCATACCAGACCACGAAAAGCACTGGGAGGTGGTCTCGTTTCGTATCCCTAAACAGGTAGCTGCGCTTTCGCTCGACACCCAACTACCTTACTTCCAACAAGGTAATATTTTGAAGGAGCAGGGCAGCTTGCTCCGAGAGGGGAGCCTGATAGAAGTAGGGACTGATTTCACGTACCTTTCCGGAGGAACTATTCCGCCAAAACTCTCTACACAGCTAAAAACCCTACTCAACGTTGGGCACTGCTACGTAGCGGGGATTTCGTACGAAGAAAAATTGTTGGGCGCTGTAGCACTGCTGACCGCTGAGTCGCTAAGCCTTTCCAAACGCTACCTGGCCGAGGGGTTTCTCGCCCAGGTAGCCGTTGCGCTCACGCGTGCGCACAGCCGTAGAAAGCTCCTAGAAAGTGAACGACGCTACCGTTTTTTGGTGGACAACATGCGCGAAGGACTTATCTTGCTCGACCCTCAAGGTAAAATCGTAACGCTCAACCATACCGCGCAAGAACTCTTCGAGTTGGAAAGCAAAGAGGAGATGATAGGTGAAAATATCACGATATTGCCACTCAACATCAAAAAAAATACAGAAAGCAAGCGGAAAAGCCAAAACCATCCTATACTCCATGCACTGAAGCGCAAAAAAGCACAACGCGGCATTATCATTGATGCCCTGCTGCGCAACAACCGCGTGTTGTGGCTCAATATGAACATCGCCCCCGTGTTTGCAGAGGACGGAGAAACGCTCGAATCCATGATTGTTTCCTTTGCCGATATTTCCAAGCTCAAACGCTCGGAAGATAAATTGGCGCACTACCTCCGCCAACAGGCAGTCTTGAGCAAGGTGGCCCAAACACTCAACACCGCCAAAGGCTTTGACGCTGCCGTGCACGAGGCATTCGCACTAGTAGGAGAATACACCGGCATGAGCCGCATCCGCATTTGCGAGAATGGCCAAGGCGTAGAGTTGTTTTGCCAAAATAGCTACGAGTGGTCTTTGCCCGACTACCCAGCCGATGCACATAGCGAATTTGCGCAGTGCTTCATTTGGGACGACTACATCAGCGAGCAAGGAGGAATCTGTGTGCACGACGTGGCTATCTTGCCCCCCGAGCTCTCCGAGCCGCTCTCTGCACAGGGGATAAAAGCTATCCTCGTACAACCTATTTTTTTAAGTGGCGTGCTACAAGGTGTAATGACCTTTGAAGACTGCACTCAACATCGCTTATGGAGAAAAGAAGAAATAGACTTTTTGCATCTTTTAGTGGGCATTTTCACCCATGCCTTTGAACGCCGCGCCCTGCAACGCGGCCTTGAACAGAGCGAAGAACGCTTGCAACAGGCAAACCGGCTTGCCAAGTTGGCGCACTGGGAGTGGTATCCTGCAACAAACGACCTGCATTGGTCGAGCGAATTGTATGAATTTTTCCAACTATCCCCGCAAGATGCACCGCTGCCTATCGACGAGCACGAGCACCTCTACACCGAAGAGAGTACCCGTGCATTCAGTGAGGCAGTCGCCGAAACGATTGTCAGAAAGACAGCCTTTGAACTCGAACTTATGGCCAACCCCACCCTAGCCGGGGAGAAATATTTCCATATCATCGGGATTCCCGAGCTACGCGCCAGTAGTGTCTATCGCATTTTTGGGAGTATGCAAGACATCACTCAGCGCAAACTCAATGAGCTAAACATTGAAAAGGCAAATCAGTCGCTCAAAACGCTCAACGAAGAGCTAGACCTGATAATGAAAACCCTCTCACACGACTTAAAGTCGCCAATTAACCAAGCGCAGGGCTTGCTTCGGCTGCTCGAACTGGAGCCGCAGAACCCTGAAATCATACAGCACATGAGGCGTAGCCTCAAAAAACTCAAAAACATTACCAACGACCTGCTCAACCTAGCACTCAACAGCCGCAGCGAAGTAAAACACGAGCCACTGCACTTAGAAAAATTCTTGCAGCAGTGCGTAGAAGAGCAAGAAGGCGTAGAAGGATACGACCTTGTAACTTGGCAGATGGAAGCCACCCAAGACTGTCCCTGTTTTACCGACCTAAAACGCCTGCGGATTATCCTGCGGAACTTGTTCACCAACGCCATTAAATACCGCGCCGAAACTGAAGGCGAAAAGCCTTTTATTCGCGTGAGGGGTATCTGTTCAGAGTCAGAGATTATCATCACTGTATCCGATAACGGTATTGGTATCCCCGAAGACCGCCTAGAGCAAATCTTTGAGATGTTTTACCAGATTGAGCAGACCAAAAAAGGCGTAGGCTTGGGGTTGCACATCGTAAAGCAGATGCTGCAAAAACTCGAAGGCCGTATCGAAGTGCGTTCGCGCGAGGGCGAAGGCAGTACTTTCGTCCTTTTTCTGCCTTCGTTGCACGCCGCTACCGGCGAACAAGTGGCGGAAAATGCCTAGCTTTGTGGTGTGCCCAGTACTTTAGGGCAATTTTTAGCCACCTCCCCTTTTGTTTCTATGCGTTTGCTCCTTGCCCTCGATACCTCTACTGTTTCCTGCTCCGTTGCTTTGCACAACACCGATACTGCGCAATGTGTATATGCGGCGCAGCTCTCTTTGGAGAGAGCACACTCAGCTTCTCTTACGCAGCTAATTGCGCAGGGGCTATCCTTCGCAAACACCGACGCACGCGCACTTGCCGCAGTAGCGATAGCCGCAGGGCCGGGTTCGTACACGGGGCTGCGCATCGGCGCATCGGTCGCCAAAGGGCTTTGCTTCGCCGCCGACGTGCCGCTGATAGCCGTCCCTACGCTCACCTGCATGGCGTTACAGGCGCAAAACCACGCAGCCCTTCACGCACCCAACATGTTGCTGTGCCCCATGATTGATGCACGACGCATGGAAGTTTATTCCGCGCTTTTCGGCCAAAATCTCGAAGAAAAAATACCCACGCAAGCCTATATTGTAGAAGAAGGCTCGTTCCAAGAATGGCTTTCGGAATACCCCGTATTGTTTTTTGGTGACGGTTCGGACAAGTGCCGCCCTGTGTTGCAGTCGCCGAATGCGCATTTTCTTCCGCATATAGACCCGCGCGCGCACGAAGTTGGGATACTCGCCCTCGACAAACTTCGCGCCCAGCAATTTGAAGACCTTGCTTACTTCGAGCCGTTTTATCTCAAAAATTTTCAAGCGCAAAAAGCTACTAAAAATAAGATGTTAGCCACATAATCATAGTGTATATCTTGCCAACCCGTTCGACGTATTTTTCACCCTTCGCCCTTTGCCATGTACCAAGTTTTATGGAAAGAAATTAACTCGTTTCTCAACTCGTTGGCCGCCTACGTGGTGCTTGCGGTCTTTTTGCTGCTTACCGGTTTGTTTACGTGGGTCTTTCCGCAAACAAGCGTATTGGCGTACGGCTATGCCAACCTCGACCCCTTGTTTACTATCGCCCCCTATGTATTCATGTTTCTCATTCCTGCCGTTACCATGCGCACCTTCGCCGAAGAGAAAAAAGCTGGCACGATGGAGCTGCTCCTCACGCGTCCGCTTACCGACTGGCAGGTCGTCGTAGGCAAATATTTGGCGTGTTTGCTGCTCGTGCTGCTTGCTCTGTTGCCAACGTTGTTATATTACTACACCGTCCACCAACTCGGCAGCCCGCAGGGCAATCTCGACTCGGCCGCCATTGTAGGCTCGTACGTAGGGCTTATCTGCCTAGCGGCTACATTTACCGCCGTAGGCATGGTAGCCTCTGCCGTTACCGATAGCCAAATTGTGGCTTTTATTTTGGCCATGTTTTTCTGTTACGTGCTCTACGAAGGCTTTACCTCCGTCGCTACGATTGACCTGCCGGCAAGCTACGCCTATCTCATTGGGCAGCTGGGCATAGATTTTCACTACCGCGCCATTAGCCGAGGGTTGATAGATTCTCGGAACTTGGTCTATTTTTTGAGTTTAACTCTGCTCATGCTGCACCTTTCCAAGCTCATCGTAGGTGCCCGAAAGTGGTAAGGAGCATCGGTCATTTCACCCATATTTTATTTAATTCAAGACAACTACTTGCACGATACATAGTCTTACATAGCCATGTCAAACGCTTATAAAAAATGGGAAGATATTTTGGGTTTCAGCGCCATTGCACTCGTCTTGTTGCTGCTCAATATTCATGCGGAAACATTTCGGCTGCGGCTAGACCTCACGGCTGAAAAACGCTATACCATCGCACCTGCAACCATAAAACTGCTCGAAAACCTCGACGAGGTGGCGTACATAGAGGTCTATCTGGCGGGCGAACTCAATGCCGACTTCAAACGTCTGCAAAAAAGCATTCGCGAGACGCTCGAAGAGTTTCGGATTCATTCGCAAGGACGGGTAGAGTACCGGTTCGTGGATCCGCAGGAGCAGACCGACGAGCGTGCGCGCCAAGTATTTTTCCAGCAACTTATCGACAAGGGCATCCCCGCTACCAACCTGTTCGACACCGAAGACGGCAAGCGCGTCGAAAAGCTCATTTTCCCCGGCGCATTGGTTACCTACCGCAATCGCGAAACTGGCGTGCTACTGCTAAAAGGCAATAAGTCGGCCTCGCCGCAGGAGCAGTTGAACCAGTCGGCCGAAGACGTGGAGTACGAGCTGGCAACTGCCTTGGGCAAACTCGCCCAACAGCGCAAAAAGCACATCGCGTTCATAGAAGGACACGGCGAATATACGCCCGAAGAAACCGCCGACGCGATGGCAGCTCTCACCGAGTTTTTTGTCGTGGACCGCACTACGCTCGAAAATCCGCGCCTTGCCGACTACAATGCCCTGATGATTGCCCGCCCACAACAGCGTTTTTCGGAGCGCGAAAAATACGCCCTCGACCAATACATCATGCAAGGCGGGCGCGTGTTGTTTTTGATGGATGCCGTGCAAATGAACGTGGACAGCATCGCCTTGGGGGGCACGTATGCCTTTGGCTACGATTTGAACATCGAAGAGCAGCTCTTTCAGTACGGGGTGCGCGTAAACCGCGACCTGATTCAAGACCGGCAGCAGCCCGGTATCTTGGAGGTCTATGCCGGGCAGTTTGGCGACCAGCCCCGCATACAGCCTTTCCCCTGGCCCTATTACATCTATCTAAATCGTTTTTCCGACCACCCCATTGTAAAAAACATGGATTTAGTGCTTGCTAAATTTGTAAGTACGATAGACACCTTGCCCAACGCCAAGGTGCGCAAAACGCCCCTCATGTTTACCTCGCAGTATTCGCGGGTAAGAAAAATGCCCAATTTAGTGGATTTAAACGAAATTCGGCAAGAAATGGACTACGCCTTTTTCGACCGCGCTCATCTGCCGGTAGCCTACCTGCTCGAAGGTCAATTTACCTCCTTGTTTGCCTTGCGCTTTCCTCCGCGCGGCGTGTCGGGCGAGCCGCTGAAAGAAAGCGTGCCCACAAAACTCATCGTGGTCAGCGATGCAGACCTTATCCGCACCGAGCGCGACCCACGCACCGGCCGGCCCGTCCCCCTCGACTACGACCGCTTCCGCAAACAAAGCCTTTCCAACCTCGACTTCCTGCTCAACGCGCTCACGTATCTTACGGAAGAAGAAGGACTTATCGCCGCCCGCAAAAAGCAAGTAACCCTGCGCCTGCTCGATAAAGCGCGCCTGCAAACCGATGCAGGCAGCTGGCAAGCCTTTAACCTCGTCGTACCGGCGCTGTGTGTGTGCCTGTTTGGCATAGCGCGTTGGTACTGGCGCAAGCGGAAATATGAAGGAAGCTAAAGTTATTATCCTAACACCATAAAAAAATACCACCAACGCATACAGCTACGCAAACCATGAGTACCCTAGATGCCAAAATCCCCCCCGGCGAACTTGCCCAAAAGTGGACGTACTACAAAGCCCATGCGGCCTTGGTCAGCCCTGCTAACCGCAAAAAATTTGAAATTGTTGTAGTGGGCACTGGCCTTGCAGGCGCATCGCTGGCAGCCTCCTTGGGCGAAATGGGCTACCGTGTCAAAGCCTTTTGCTTCCAAGATTCCCCGCGTAGGGCGCACTCTGTTGCCGCACAAGGAGGCGTAAATGCCGCTAAAAATTACAAAAACGACGGCGATAGCGTATTTCGCATGTTTTACGACACGCTAAAAGGAGGAGATTTCCGCGCACGCGAAGCCAACGTGTACCGGCTTGCCGAGTGCTCGATGGCACTCATTGACCAAGCCGTGGCGCAAGGCGTACCCTTTGGGCGCGAATATGGGGGCTATTTGAACAACCGCTCGTTTGGTGGGGTGCAGGTAAGCCGCACATTTTACGCACGCGGCCAAACCGGACAGCAGCTACTGCTCGGCGCGTACCAAGCACTCATGCGCCAAGTGCAGCGCGGCACCGTACAACTGTTTGCTAGCCACGAGATGCTCGACCTCGTAGTCGCCGACGGGCGCGCACAAGGTATTATTGCCCGAAACCTCGATACGGGAGTCATAGAACGCCACGCCGCACATGCTACAGTGTTGGCTACAGGAGGATTTGGCAAAATCTACTACCTTTCTACCCTTGCAATGGGCTGCAACGGTTCGGCGATTTGGCGTGCACACAAAAAAGGGGCATACATTGCCGCTCCTAGCTGGACCCAATTCCACCCTACCTCGTTACCCCAAATGGGTACGCACCAATCGAAGCTCACGCTCATGTCGGAGTCGTTGCGCAACGACGGGCGCATCTGGGTGCCCAAAAAACAAGGTGATGACCGCCCACCCAATACAATCCCTGAAGAAGAGCGCGACTACTACCTCGAGCGCCGCTACCCTTCGTTTGGTAACCTTGCCCCGCGCGACATCGCCTCGCGAGCAGCCAAAGAGCGCATTGACAACGGCTACGGTGTGGGCATACAAAAAAATGCCGTATATCTCGACTTTTCGCACGCACTTCGCGCACAAGGAAAAGAGAAAATTCAGGAAAAATACGGCAACCTGTTTGCCATGTACCATAAAATTACGGGTATTGATGCCTACCAAGAGCCAATGAAAATATCGCCCTCGGCGCACTTTTCGATGGGAGGACTTTGGGTGGACTACGAACTGATGAGCAACTTGCCGGGCCTATTCGCCATTGGGGAAGCTAACTTTTCCGACCACGGCGCGAACCGACTGGGCGCTAATTCCTTGTTGCAGGCCTGTGTAGATGGTTATTTTGTTGCCCCCTACACCTTGCCTAACTACCTCGCCACGCAAAAGCCTGTTCTCCTGCCCACCGAACATCCCGCCTTTGCCGAAGCAGAACAACAAGTCCGTAAGCAACTCACGCGTTTTTTGGAAACTAAGGGCGACACAAACATAGACGATTTCCACAAAGCGCTAGGCGAACTGCTGTACAACTACTGCGGCCTTTCGCGCAGCCGCAAGGGACTCAGCAATGCAATCGAGCGTATTGAAGAACTGCACCGCACGTTTTATCAGCATATCATCGTACCCGGCAACGCCGAGACGCTCAACACAGAGCTAGAAAAAGCTGGCCGCGTAGCCGACTACTTGGAAATAGGCACGCTCATGTGCCACGATGCCCTACGCCGCGAGGAGTCGTGCGGGGCACACTTCCGCGAAGAACACCAAACACCCGACGGGGAAGCCCTGCGCAACGACGCCGAGTACGCCTACGTGCCCGTGTGGGAGTGGCGCGAGGATACCTCACCTATTTTACACAAGGAAGCGCTAACCTTCGAGGTGGTTTCCCCCACCGAACGGAGCTATAAATAGGCGCAACCCTAACCTAAATATTTGTAAATGAGATAAAAACGAATGTTAACATAAAATTTTTATACAAACATTTATGTTAGATTTGTAAAGTATTTACGCTAAACTGTATCACCATGAAATTTTTTCACAAACTCATCGGACTCATTGGCTTAATTGGTCTTATCGGCTAAGTAAGCAGAGACAATCATTTACAGGGGCTTTAAGTCCCTTTTTTTGTGCACTTTGCTTCAACCGGCTCAATCGCCTTCTTCGTATTTATTTTTTCCGTTTGCGCTTTTTGTGATTGTGGCTATTGCCGCGTTTGCCTGTATTGTGATTGTGCGACTCGCGATTTGGCACTGTTGCCACCGTATTGAGTTGCATTTCCAGCATACGCGGGTTACGCGCATACTCCTCCGACACATCCACTACCCCCCCAGAGAGTGCCTTTAAATCGCTAATAACAGCTGCGTCGTCGAGGGTTTCTTGGTACCAAGCATAGTAGAAGCTCTTCAGGTTTCGCGCAAGTTGTATGTACAAGGCGCGTTGTTCTTCCTCAGACAGGTCGGTGAGTGCCGCCGCTTTTTTAATCGTTTGTTCGATATTTCGTCCGTAGTGTCGCATAGAAACCTCGCCAATGCGGTAGTCCACCTTGTCGGGCGTGAGAATCGTAATATCGGTAGTAGGTGCGGGGAAAGGGCCATCAATATCGAGTTTGAAACCGCTCATTACGTGCATGTGGTCCCACACGCGCTGTAAGTTATCGCCATTCATTTTAATACTCGGATTGAGTTGTACCATCAGTTTTACAAGCACTGCTGCGCAGTCCGTTCGTTTTTTTCGGTCTTCAATCGTAAGGATATGCTCAATTAATTGCTGTACGTTGCGTCCGTATTCTTTGAGCAACAAGTGCTCGCGGCTTGTGTTGTACTCTAAACTCATGCTTTGTTAGAATTTACTAAAGAAATTGTATTATGATTTATGTGATTTGAGGATTTTCTTGATTTAGATTAACTTGATTTTCAATGACTTACAAGCACTAACTATCTCAAGCTACTTATTTTCGAGTCTATAAAAGATAACGTACCCAAATCACCTTGTTTTCGGCATATTTCGTCTCCGAGATTAAGAACGTATCATTAATTTGGCGAAACTCAGGATAAGCGTTTTAGACCCGAAATTATCGAAGGCAATCACCGCACTGCTATCGTTGCCAAAGCGGGCTATACTCTCGATGGTTCCTATGCCAAACTTACTGTGTTCCACCCGCATCCCTTCGCGCAGGTCTTCGGGGCGGCTTGGCTTAAAGTCGGGCGAAGCCTGCAGCGAGAGGTTAGGGAATCGGGTAGCAGGCTTACGAATGAGGTTGCTCGCATGAGCCGCCGGCGAGCGTTCTGCTCCCATGCCGTCGCGGGCATTTATACGCACCATATTCAGGTACTGCTGGTCAATTTCATCGAGGAAGCGACTCGGCTCGCACATCATCAACTGCCCAAACCGATAACGCTGCAACGCATACGAAAGTGTAAGGGCTTGTTTAGCGCGGGTAATCGCCACGTAAAAAAGGCGGCGTTCTTCCTCAAGGTCATCGCGCGAGGAGAGCATCATTTGCGAAGGAAATAAATTTTCTTCCATGCCTACTACATAAACATGCTCGTATTCCAAGCCTTTCGACATGTGAATCGTCATGAGGGTAACGGCATCGTCGCGGTTGCTTTCTTCCGAGGAAGTCATCAGCGAAATTTCTTGCAAAAACGTGCTTAGGCTCTTATCTTCCGTTTCCGGATTATCCACAAACGCTTTGATAGCATTGAGCAACTCTTGCAGGTTATCGTAGCGGACTTTGCCCTCCACCGTTTTATCGTCGTAAAGTTCTTTGAGAATGCCCGACTGCTTGGCAACCTGCGAGGCTATCGTGAAGGCATCGGTGGTTTCGAGCATCATTTGGAAGGCGCGAATCATCGTCGTAAACTCATCGAGGGACTGGTTCAGCCGCCCTCCAGCTTTTAGGTAGCGGGCGGGGTCTTGTACGATGTCCCACACCGACTTTTCCAACTCCTGCGCGGCAAGAAGCACCTTAGTTATGCTCGTATCGCCAATGCCGCGCTTGGGGTAATTTACGATGCGTTTGAACGACTCGAGGTCGCTGGGGTTAACGACAAACTTGAGGTAGGCAAGCAAGTCTTTTACTTCTTTGCGCTGATAGAAGGAAATCCCCCCGATGATTTTGTAGGAAATATTGAGCCGGCGCAGCGACTCTTCAATCGCCCGCGACTGCGCATTGGTGCGATAGAGCACCGCAAAATCTTTGTTGGAAAGCCCATTTTGCATTTTTTCTTCAAAAATAGAAGAGGCTACGAGGCGACCCTCTTCGCCGTCGGTCGCGGTTTTGAGCAGGCTAATGGGGCGGCCTTCTTGGTTGGAGGTCCAGACGTGCTTGGGGAGTTGCGCGCTATTGTGCCGAATAACGGAGTTAGCCGCTTCGACTATCGTACCCGTAGAGCGGTAATTTTGCTCCAGTTTCACGATGCGCAAATCCTGATAATCGGTCTCGAAGTTGAGAATATTCTGAATATTAGCACCTCGGAAGGCGTAGATACTTTGCGCGTCGTCGCCTACTACGCAAATATTTTGGTGGCGGGCAGCAAGCCGGCGCGTAATTTGGTACTGCGAGCGGTTGGTATCCTGAAACTCGTCTATGAGCACAAACCGAAACTTATCTTGGTATTTATTAAGCACGTCGAGGTGCTGCTCGAACAGCAAGTTGGTGTTAAACAGCAGGTCGTCGAAATCCATCGCGTTGCCCTTGAAACACCGAACGACGTATTCTTGGTAAATTTCTCCAATTTTGGGGCGACCGGCGTTTTCGTCTTCTAGGCGAAAATCGGGGTCTTGCTGATATTCGCGCCACGAGATAAGGTTGTTTTTCGCCTTTGAGATGCGCGAAAGGACTGTGCTAGGCTTATAGAGCTTATCGTCGAGATTTTTTTCTTTGATAATGGTTTTGAGTAACGACTTGGCGTCGTCGGCATCGTAAATTGTAAAGTTGCGTTGGTAGCCCAACTTTTCGCCCTCGAAGCGAAGAATTTTGGCAAATACGGAGTGGAACGTGCCCATCCACAGATTTTTCGCCTCGTTGCCCACCACGTGCTCAATCCGCTCGCGCATTTCGCGGGCAGCTTTGTTGGTGAACGTAAGCGCCAAAATTTGGAAGGGTTCTATCCCGTGTTCTATCAAAAAAGCGATGCGGTAGGTAAGTACGCGGGTTTTACCGGAGCCAGCCCCTGCGATAATCATCATCGGACCTTCGGGGGCTGTAACGGCTTCGCGTTGGGGTTCGTTCAAACCTTCTAAGTAGTGCATAATAGCCTGTATAAAATTAGATTGACTACAAAAATACGTTACAATATGGCATAATGCCCAAAAACTTTCAAAATTCTAACGATATGCCTCCGCTTGTTTCTGTCGTGTGCTTGTGTTACAATCATGCGCCCTATCTCGAAGAAGCCCTCGATTCAGTATTTGCCCAAACCTACACCTCTCTTGAAGTACTGTTGGTGGACGACGGCAGCACCGACGGCAGCCGAGCGCGTATCGAACATCTGCGTGGGAAATATCCTGCCCTTTCTGTGCACCTTTTGCCGCAAAATAGAGGCAACTGCGCGGCGTTTAACTACGGTTTGGCACACGCGAAAGGAAAATATATCGTGGACTTTGCCACCGACGACCGCATGTACCCGCAACGGATTGCCCGCCAAGTGGCTTTACTCGAAGCGCGGGGCGAGCGCTACGGCGTAGCCTTTTCCGATACCGACCGCATTACACCCGATGGGCGCGTAGTGGGTACGTTCTATCCGCGCACGCCCGACGGGCAGCTCAACGTGTCCGTGCCCGAAGGCGATGTGTACGCCCTGCTTGTAGCACGGCAGCAACTCTGCGCGACGAGTATGCTTGTCCGTCGTTCTGTGTTAGATAAATTGGGCGGCTATGACCCCTCGTTGCGTTACGAAGACTACGACTTTTGGGTGCGCTCTTCGCGGATATGCGCCTACGCCTTCGACCCCGCCATACTTACGAGCAAGCGCGTACTCCCTACGTCGCACGGGCAGCAGTTCTATGGGTGTAAAAGCGGCGCACTGCTCCGCTCTACCCTGCGCGTATGCTACAAGGCGTTTGCCCTAAACCGCACAGAAGAAGAGCATCGTGCGCTAGCCGTTTCGGTGCGCTACCACCTGCGACTCGCCTTTTTCACCGAGCAGTTTGGGCTAGTGCGCGCCTTTGGCAAGCTACTCACGCAGGTAGCGCCGCGCCGCATCTCCGACCGCTTCTGGTTGGTGTTGGCAGGCAGTGGGGTGCGCATACACTGGGCGTACCGGATATTCCGAAAAATTAGGCACAAAAAAAGCCACTCCTAAGGAGTAGCTTTTTTTGCAATAAAATGAATATTTCCCTAAACCACTTATCTTCCAATCGCGATGCGGTGGAAGGCTTTTACCGTTAATCCTTTGCTTACGCTGTCGAGGTATTGTTTTACGGTAAATTTGTTGTCTTTCACGAATGCTTGGTTAAGCAAGGTGTTATCCTGGTAGAATTTCTTTACAAAACCCTGTGCAATTTTTTCCAAAATTTGTTCGGGTTTTCCTTCTTCGCGTGCTTTTTCGATACCGATTTGTTTTTCGCGCTCTACAAGGTCTGCAGGCACATCGGCTTCGTCCACCGCTACGGGGCGCATAGCAGCAATCTGCATGGCAATGTCGCGGCCGGCGTCGGTAACGTCGGTACCGTTGGTATTGGCAAGGTTTACAAGCACGCCAATTCTTCCGTCGCCGTGGATGTAGGGTACTACCTGCTCGCCCACCTCGTGCGCGTAGCCGGCTACTTCGATTTTCTCACCAATTTTACCAATCATTTCCGTGATGGTATCTTTTACGGTAAGGCTGCCCATAGAAAGCGCGTAGAGTGCCTCCACGTCGGCTGGTTTGTGGGCAAATGCCACTTCGGCAATCTGCTCGCCCAACTTCACAAAATCGTCATTTTTCGCCACGAAGTCTGTTTCGCATTTTAGGGCGAAACCGATAGCTTCTTTCTGATTGTCAGCAACTTTCACAAATACTTTTCCTTCAGCAGCCTCGCGGTCTTCGCGTTTGGCGGCTACTTTTTGGCCTTTTTTGCGCAAGATGTCAATGGCGGCTTCGATGTCGCCGTTTGCCTCGGTAAGGGCTTTTTTGCAGTCCATCATGCCCGCGCCAGTGATTTGTCTCAATTCGTTGACTTGTTTTGCTGTAATAGCCATTGCTCTCAGATTTTAATATAAATTGAATGAATGATGATAATAAACGAGGATAAGCCCTAGTGTGGGCTGTTGCAACGCCAAAAAAAAACTCACAGGAAGTGTACATGCACCTTTGCCCGTGAGTTTTTGGAGTTGTCTGTAGGAAAGGAAGACCTTAGCAGCTTATTTTTCGATGCCTTCGGCTTCTTTGCCACGGTAAAACGCACGCAATTTTTCTTTGAGCGCATTCATTTCTTCTCTCACCACGGTAAGTTCTTCCGCATTGCGTTGGTCTTTCTTTTTCTTGAAAAACTCCGACTGAGCGGTTTTCAACTCTTTGATGCGATTTTCAGCTTCTTGTATTTTCATAACTCGCGTGTAGTTTCGGGTAAAAATTAATTGGCGGCTTCGTCGTCGCTATCGGGGCTGGCCACTTCCATATCCACCGCGCGTTTTTCGTCTTCGGCCTCTTTCAACTTGGTATCGTCTTTTTCTTTCTTACGCTCCAAGAGACCTTCCTCAATCGCCTTACCGATAACTTCGGTGATGATGCGGATAGACTTGTATGCGTCGTCGTTGGCTGGGATTACATAGTCCACCAAATCGGGGTCAGAGTTTGTGTCCACCACGCCAAATACGGGAATACCCAGTTTTTGTGCTTCTTTGATAGCGATGTGCTCGCGTTTTACGTCCACCACAAACAAGGCAGAAGGCAGGCGCGACTGGTCGGCGATGCCGCCTAATACGCGCTCGAGTTTGTCTTTTTCGCGCTGAAGCATCAAACGCTCACGCTTAGCAAGGTTGCTGCGCACGCTCTCGTCTTTCATCATGCGCTCGATGGTCGCCATTTTCTTCAACGACTTGCGCACCGTAGCGAAATTGGTAAGCATACCGCCCAACCACCGCTCGGTAACGTAAGGCATTTTCAGCCGGTTGGCCTCAGAGGCTACAATGTCTTTGGCTTGCTTTTTAGTAGCCACAAACATTACTTTTTTGCCGGAGCGCACAAGGTCGGTCATTGCTTCACAGGCCTCGTCCAAGGCGGCAAGCGTCTTGTTGAGGTCAATGATGTGGATGTCGTTGCGCTCCATGAAGATGTAGGGCGCCATTTTGGGGTTCCACTTGCGGGTAAGGTGCCCGAAGTGCACACCAGCATCCAAAAGGTCTTTATATTCTACTTTATTATCCATACGATTCGTAAACTTTAAAGGTGAGAAGGATTAACGCTTGCTGAACTGGAATCTTCTTCTTGCCTTTCTGCGGCCATACTTTTTACGCTCTACCATGCGTGGGTCGCGGGTCAAGAAGCCTTCAGGCTTGAGTTGCAGGCGGAATTCGGGGTTTATTTCGAGCAATGCGCGCGAAATACCCAAGCGAATTGCTTCGGCTTGGCCGGTAATTCCTCCACCATATACGTTTACGTTGATGTCGTATTTGCCCTGTTCGCCGCAAAGTTCGAGCGGCTGCGCTACGATGATGCGCAAGATAGGCGAGGGGAAATATACCTCAATAGGCTTGTCGTTTATCGTAACCTTACCCTCACCGGCTTGCAGGTACACGCGCGCCACGGAGGTTTTTCTACGTCCTAGTGTGTTGATTCTCTCCATTATAGTGTAATTTCTTTAGGTTGTTGAGCGGCGTGCGGATGTTCTGGGCCGGTGTACACGAACAAATTACGGAATTGCTGTCTGCCCAAACGGTTTTTAGGCAACATGCCGCGTATCGCTGTTTCCAGCAGGCGTTCGGGATGCTTGTTCAACAATTCTATCGGAGAGGCAAAACGCTGACCGCCGGGATAACCCGTGTAGCGGATGTAGCGTTTATCGGTAAGTTTCTTACCGGTCAGTTTTACCTGCTCCGCATTAATTATGATGACATTATCACCACAATCCGCATGGGGCGTGAACAGGGGC
>CAYUJH010000004.1:17448-22513 GCA_964444995.1 uncultured Roseobacteraceae bacterium
GCTTGCCGCGAAGTATCTTGGCAATTTCGCTTGCCAATCGTCCGAGCACAAGATCTTTCGCATCTACAACCAACCATGCTTTTTCTGCCGTCTGGCTATTGGCTGAGATGGTCTTATAACTTAAAGCGTCCAACTTTTTTGTGTTTAAAAATGAATAAATGATGCTTTTTTCCAAAAAGGAGTGCAAAAATACGTACTTCTTGCCTCATAACCAAACGGGTAGGTGTTTTTTTGGAAAGTCCTCCCACACAACCTACCCCACACCCCCGCCTTAACAGGAAAAAAAGCGTTTCACGTAAAAATCTCGTTTTTTTTCCGACCTTTGGGGGATAGCTCTCGTCGCAAAAAGTCCTATCCTTTTTCCTGTTTTTAAGCCCCCTCATGCCCCTATGGAATCTTTTTCAGCAGCCGAACCGTTCGAAAATCGCATAGACCTCGCTCAGTTACACGACTCGGTGAGCCAACTCCGCACTGCCATTGGGCGCGTAGTGATTGGGCAAAGGCAGATGATTGACCTGCTCGTTACAGCTATTTTAGCCGATGGGCACGTGCTTATCGAAGGAGTACCCGGCGTAGCTAAAACCCTGACAGCCAAGCTAATGGCTAAAACTATTGCCGCCAATTTTTCACGCATTCAGTTCACGCCCGATCTAATGCCCTCCGATGTGCTGGGTACGTCGGTGTTTAACCTAAAAACATCGGAATTTGAATTTAAACAAGGGCCTATTTTTTCTAACATTGTGCTGATAGATGAAATAAATCGTGCCCCTGCCAAAACCCAAGCCGCACTTTTTGAGGTGATGGAGGAGCGGCAAATTACGACCGACGGCGTGTCGCGCTTGCTGTCGCCGCCTTTTATGGTCGTGGCTACTCAAAACCCGATTGAGCAGGAAGGCACGTATCGCCTGCCCGAAGCGCAACTCGACCGCTTTTTGTTTAAAATTGAGGTGGGCTACCCTACCCTAGATGAAGAGCTACACATTTTGGCCAATGCCCACGCACGCCGACAGACTAATCCGGCCGACGAACTACTGCCTATCCTGACCTGCGAGCAAATTGCACAGTACCGTGCGCAGGTGCAACAGGTGGTCGTGGAAGAACCGCTGCTTACCTACATTGGGAAGATTACCGACAAAACGCGCAATCATGCAGGGATTTACCTCGGTGGTTCGCCCCGTGCGTCTATTGCCATGCTCAATGCTGCGAAGGCTTTTGCGACGCTGCAAGGCCGCGACTTTGTTACGCCCGACGACGTGAAAGTGGTTGCCCCGCCCGTACTGCGGCATCGTTTGGTGCTTACCGCCGAAAAAGAGATGGAAGGGGGCACGGCCGAAGAGGTCGTACGCGAAATACTCGGCATGGTAGAAGTCCCGCGTTAGCGGAACAATAGGTCGAACATGTCTTCTAGTTTTGCGATTGGGCGCAGTGCGATTTGGTAGCGCGCTGTCTGTAGGCCTTTGAGGTTGTATTTCGAGAGAAAAAGCTCCTTAAAGCCCAATTTTTCTGCCTCGGCGATGCGGTTTTCGATGCGGTTGACGGCACGGACTTCGCCACCTAGCCCCACTTCGGCGACAAAGCAGCTGTGTTGCCCAATCGAGATGTCGGTAAGGGACGAGATGATGGAGGCGCACACGGCGAGGTCGAGCGCGGGGTCTTCTACTTTCAGCCCACCGGTGATGTTGAGAAACACGTCCTGAAAATTCACTTTTTTGAACCCGCCGCGCTTTTCGAGTACGGCAAGCAACATGTTGAGCCGCTTGGCATCGAAGCCTGTGCAACTGCGCTGCGGCGTGCCATACGCCGAGGGCGAAACGAGCGACTGGATTTCGACTAACAGCGGGCGGTTTCCTTCCAGCGAGGTGCCGATGGCGATGCCGCTCAGGGCTTCGTCGCGCTGGGAAAGCAAGATTTCCGAAGGATTGGTTACTTCGCGTAGCCCTTCGGTGCGCATTTCGTAGATGCCAATTTCGGCAGTAGAGCCAAAGCGATTTTTGGCTGTGCGCAGCAGGCGATAGCTCATGTGGCGGTCGCCCTCGAACTGCAGGACGGTGTCCACCATGTGTTCGAGGACTTTAGGACCTGCCAAGCTGCCTTCTTTGGTGATGTGCCCCACCATAAACACAGGCGTGTGCGTTTCTTTGGCAAACCGAATGAGTTGCGCAGCACATTCTCGCACTTGTGTTACGCTCCCCGCCGCCGATTCGAGCGAGGGCAGGGCGAGCGTTTGGATAGAGTCTATGATAAGAATACCTGGCTTAAAGTCTTCTACGGCGCGAAAAATTGCCGAAAGATTAGTTTCGGTGAGTACCGAGCAAGTGCCGGTCCGCTGCTTGAGCCGCTCGGCGCGTATCTTAATTTGCCGCTCCGACTCCTCGCCCGACACGTATAAAATGGCCTGTTTGGGTAAATTTACGGCTATTTGGAGCATAAGCGTGGACTTGCCAATGCCCGGTTCGCCCCCAATAAGTACGACGCTGCCGGGCATCAGGCCGCCGCCCAATACGCGGTTCAGTTCGCCATCGGGAGTAACAATGCGCTGCTCTTCTTCGGCGGTTATCTCGTCGAGGGGCAAGGGGCGCGATGCGAGAGAGGGGGCAATGCCTGCTTCGCTGCGCCAGTTTCGCTGTGCGGTAGGTTCGGTTTCGAGCAGTTCTTCTACCATGCTGTTCCACGCCCCGCACGAGGGGCATTTTCCCAGTTCGCGGGGTGCTTGGTAGCCACAATGCTGGCAGATATAGCGCGTTTTTGCTTTTTTCGTCATGGAAAATGTAAAAAATATGACCTTACAGTTTGTTCATCCTTTTGAGTATTTCAAGGACTCTTTCTTCGCTAATTCCAACTTGTTGCGCAATTTCACTTGTCTTCTTCCCTTTATTCGCCAAACTTAATACAGCAAAAACTATTTCAATGCCCTCTTCTCTGCCTTCTTGCCTACCTTCTTGCCTGCCTTCTTGTCTGCCTTTTTCTCTTCCCTCTTCTCTGGCTTCCTCTCTGGCCGTGTCCAAAGAGTTCTGTAAATCTCTGTATGACTTCAAACTGTCTTCGTAGGCTCTCACTTCTTCCGGGCTAAATTTGGCGATTTCGGCCAACTCAAAAAGTTTCAGAAATATGCCTTCCCGCAATTCGTTGGGTACTCTATCTAACCTGTTTAAGTTTCGGAGTACATACATCCACTTATCGAACTTCGAGGTAAGTGCCGTAAGGGACTTGGTAAACTTAGGCATTTCCAGATAGATGAACGTGAGTTTATCGTAAAACACCTTGCAGGTTTCAATGTCGCTCAGTTTCACATCGTACCTAAATTTGTCTTTTTCTTCCTTGTCATCGTCAAAAACAAAGTCTAAAATAGCGATTGTGTACACGGCGTTTAGCTCAAAATTCCAATTACTGCCTCGCTGTGCTTGTTCGCGTATCGGAAACGTTGAGTAATACACAGTTCGGTCTTTAAAAAACTTTTGCTTCGTTTTTTGGAGTTCGACGATAAACTTTTCCCCTTTGTCGTTTTCGCAATATAGGTCGAAAACAGCCTTTCGGTCTTCTTCGCTGCTGCCCAGCTTGTCCGACGTGAGATAGGTGAGGCTCGTGATTTTCCCTTGCTCTTGCTTTAATAGTTCTGTGAGAAAGTCAAGCAATAGCTCTTTGCTAGGCTCCTCTCCGAAAAGCCTTTTAAAACCGTAATCGGTAAAGGGGTTTATATATTTTTCAATAAATTCTGTCATAGCGTATTTATACCAAGATTTATGTGATTTGAGGGTTTTCTTGCATCTTTATACCTCTTAAAACCTACATGTACGTATGGACATCAAACTTACACAACAAAAAGAACATATTGAGCAATACATTGCCGCGTACAACGCCTTCGATGTGGAAGCTATGCTACGGCTACTACACGAGGCGGTCGTCTTTGAGCATTACACTGGCGAAACGTTGGCGATGCGCCTTGAAGGCATTGCGGCCTTTGAGCAGCAGGCACGGCAGGCCGCTGCGTATTTTACGGAGCGCCGACAGACCATAGAAACATGGCAGTTTGAAAACGACCGCGCAATCGTTACGCTCGACTACCACGCCGTACTGGCGATGGACTTCCCCAACGGCATGAAGGCCGGCGACGCACTTTCGCTCAAAGGCACATCCGAATTTCAGTTTCACGACGGAAAAATAATCGGTATTACCGACCGAGGATGAGCCAACGTGCAGTTTGTGCCGACGTACTCGCCGCCTGCTTATTGGTTGACAAGCCAGATGTTATCTTCGGGGAAGCCCTGCTCTTGCCATTCCACAATCACGCGTTGCGATTGGATGGTGTTTACAGAACGGCCGATGTAGTCGGGTTCGATGGGCAGGTGCCGGCTGTACTTGCGGTCCACGAGCACCAACAGTTCAATTTTGGCAGGCCGACCGAAGGCAAGCATCGCACTGATGGCGGCACGCACCGTACGGCCGGTGTAAAACACATCGTCAATTAGAACAACGCGCTTGTTTTCGAGCAGGAAGGGCACTTTGGTGGCATTGGGGCGGAGAGGTCCTGCCTCGCCACGCCGAAAGTCGTCGCGGTAAAAGGTAGGGTCAATGTAGCCGAGGGGCAACTCTTCACCTTCGAGGGCTTGCAGACGACTGCGGAGACGCTCGGCAAGAAAAATGCCACGCGGCTGTAAGCCTAACAGTACGGAGTCGGCAAAGTTGCCGTGGTTTTCTGCCAACTGCTGGCTCAGGCGGCTCAGGGTGATGTCAATGCGTTGCTTGCTGTATAAATGGATTTTCGCCATAGCATCTTTGAAGGTTTGGAGCTTTTCATACGTACCAAAGATACGCAATATGGTGCATTACATGGTGCATCGTTGCATACTCTCCGTACAATACGCGCATTTTTTAAAGAAGGTAATTTTTTTTACCTTTATGCACAAAATAAGTACGCTAGATACAGAAAACTGTTTTTCTTTTTGTAACACCCTGAAAAACAGTCAAGTAAATCGGCAAAGTACAAGACCTTGTATCTTTGGCACGCTCTAATCACAGCGCAACGCATGAGAAAAATACGCACCGATGCCACACAACATGCCTACTC
>CAYUJH010000005.1:0-20904 GCA_964444995.1 uncultured Roseobacteraceae bacterium
CACTATGCCTATTATTTAGTACTAATTCAACGCCTATCATGCAAAATTCGCTACACACTTCTTTCATTGCCAAACAGTTTTACGGGCAAGACATCGTCTCGGAAGACTCTTGGATACACTATGCCTACGCGTTGCTTATCATTACCGGCGCGGACGGTAACGTATCGCAGCCAGAATTCGAATGGCTTACCAAAGACTTCTTAGCGGCTATTGGCCTTACTGGCGAGTACCAAGAAAAGCTACGCAAGTTTGATTATCGAAAGGCAAATCTGGAAGAGGTGTGCGAGCAAATTAACTTTAGCACAACAATTAACTACCGCCGCGCCCTGCTCTACGACGCCATCCGCATGGCCAACGCTGACGACGAATACACGCCCGACGAAAAAAAGGCCGTTCTGCGTGCGGCCAACCTATTGGGCGTACCCATTTATGTAGCGCGCACAATTGAAGGACTGGTGAACACCGAACGCTCGTTGCAGTACATGCGTCGGTCTATTTTTCAAGTAAACGACGAGATAGAAGGCATAGAAACCAATGCCGCACTCAAAGCACTTTTTGGTATCACCAACGTAACCGACGAGATACAACAAGACTACGGCGAGGCGCTCATGGTCATTGCCGGTGCCGACGGGGAGGTTTCGGCAGCAGAGTTGGGATGGTACCTAAACGAGTTTGTACCGGTAGCCAAAACACCGCCCGAAATTGTAGCGCACGTCCGCAGTTTCGATTTCCGCCGCGCTTCTTTAAAAAGTTATATCGAAAAACTAACACAATACAAACATATTAATTTTAACCGAACGCTCATTTACAATGCCATCAAAATGTCGAAAGCCGATGGGGAATACGCCCGCGAAGAGCAAGCGGCTATTTTACAATCGGGGAAAATCTTACAAGTCCCTGAAAGTATGATTTCGACCATGGAATATCTTATCAACACAGAAGAAAATATCGACAAAATGCGTAGGACACTTTTTTTTGAGCAAAACAAATAGGTTACAGGTACATATCATCTATTTTTCTCCCACCTCTATTTCCTTCCCAAACTGTTCGAAAAACGCCGAAAGGCTGGTGTTTAGCGTGAAACTACGGCTGGGGATGTCGTGGCATACGTACATGAACAGCTTATCGTGTTGCTTAAAAAATGCAAGCGGATAGCCACGCTTTTTTCCTAGCCACTTGCAGAGGTAAAAATACTGCGCGTAGTCGAGCAGTGTGGGCACATCGGGCTTGCTGTAATCTTTATAATGATTGATGTACCGCTCCGTGTCGGCAGCGAAGCGTGTTTCGAGCACTTTTAGGTACTGTGCATAGTATAGGTCGTCGTTCATGGCAGATAGTTGCCCGTCTTTCCACTCGTAGATACGGGGCAGCAACTTGCCCGAAAAGCGCGGGTCGGGGTGCAACTGATTCCCACAGCCATTCACATTCAGCCGATGAAACAGGTGCTCGGTGAGTAATAGCTCCAAGGCCTCGTCGTCGTCGAGGTTGAGCACTTCGTAGTAGCCATGCGTGCGCAGCAGAGCGCGGTGTACCGTATCCGTTGCAGGAGAAAGGAGCAGCAAAATATTGCCCTCGTTGCTCGCCTGCGGGTTGCGCTGAAACTCCACAATCGCCGTACTTTGTCCGCCCAAGTTAAAATGACTCATTCCATAGACAAACCCACTGGCAAACCGGTCTTCCGTTTCTTGGAATACCACCTCTTGCGTGCGCAGGTTTATCAGTTCAATATCAAGTTCGGGCGGATACACGCCCGACTCGTGGTAGGTAGTAACGAGCACGGCATAGGGCGGAGCAAGGTGTAGCGTATCTATTTCAAAGGGAGGCTTTTGCGCCCACACCGGAGCGCAAAACAGGCAGGCTAATGTAAGAAGCAGACTTTTTTTCATACGTAACAAGTGATAAGAAAAAGAGCTATTTCCACGCCTTGCTAACCTCTTTGGCGACTACCTGCCCCGAAATGAGCGAAGGCGGCACTCCCGGCCCGGGCGTGGTAAGTTGCCCTGTATAGTACAAATTTGTTACCTTTTTGCTCTTTAACGACGGTTTCAGGATAGCCGTCTGCAAAAGTGTGTTGGCAAGCCCGTAGGCGTTACCCCGAAAGGCGTGATAGTCGGCCTTGAAGTCGCGGTGCGCGTAGCTGCGTTTGTACATTACGTGCTCGCGCAAAGGCTGCCCCACAAAGCGTTCCAAGCGCTCCATGATGAGGTGGTAGTATTTTTCGCGCTGCGCTTCGGTGTCGTCGAGGTCGGGTGCGAGGGGTACGAGCAAGAAAAGGTTTTCCTTGCCAGCTGGCGCAACGGTAGGGTCCGAAACGGAGGACGCACACACATAAAACAAAGGCTTCGAGGGCCACTGCGGTTGCTTGTAAATCTCGTGGGCGTGCTGCTTAAAATCCTCATCGAAAAAGAGCGTGTGATGATGCAGCCCTTCAATCTTTTTATCAATCCCCAAATAAAAAAGCAGCGAAGAGGGAGCCATCGTGCGTGTCTGCCAATATTTTGCCGAATAACTCTGCATTTTTTGGGGCAGCAACTCAGTTTCTACGTAGTGATAGTCTGCGCCAGCCACTACCACGTCGGCATGGTACTGCCCCTGTGCGGTTTCCACGGCCTGTATGCGGTTGCCTTCCCAGCGGAAGCCGGTAACAGGCTCGTTGTAGCGAAACGTTACGCCCTGCTCTTCGGCTAGCGCGACCATGCCCTCCACGATTTTGTGCATCCCACCTTGCGGATACCAAGTGCCAAGCTGCAAATCTGCGTAGTTCATCAGGCTATAGAGTGCGGGCGTTTCTTCGGGCGTTGCCCCGAGAAATAATACCGGAAACTCCACAATTTTGAGTAGTTTTTCGTGCGAAAAATACTTGCGCACGTGCTTGGCCATAGAGTTAAAAATATCCATGCGCAGCATATCGGTCAGGAGTTTGGGCTGCATAAACTCGGTAAGCGAGCGGCTGGGCTTATACACCAAATCGTTGATTCCCACCTGATATTTGTAGGCAGCCTGCTTGAGAAATGCGGTGAGTTGCGCGCCGCTGCCGGGCTCGAGCGAGTCGAACAGGGCGCAGAGTTGTTCCATGTTGGCGGGCATATCGAGCGAGTCGTCTTCGCCAAACACCACCGTGTAAGAGGGGTCGAGCCGCTCGAGCGTATAATAATCCGCTACTTTTTTGCCAAAGTGCGCGAAGTAACTCTCAAACACATCGGGCATCCAGTACCAGCTAGGTCCCATATCGAAGGTAAAGCCCTCGGCCCGAAACACGCGTGCCCGCCCCCCGGGTCCTTCGTTTTTTTCCAGTACAGTAACGTGAAACCCTTTTTGGGCGAGTGCAGTGGCGGCAGAAAGGCTCGCAAACCCCGCGCCTATGACGATGGTATTTTTTTTACTCATGGGTATATAGAACAGTTTAGATGTGTCGAAAATAAAAAAACATAGCTGCAAGAGCTATGTTTTCAAAAGGAAGAGGAAAGGTAGTGTATATTAATTTTTTGAGTAGATGCTCAGTACATCTTTCAACTCCTTGCGGGCAATATGAATGCGGTTTTTCACGGTACCGATGGGAATATTGAGCCTATCGGCGATTTCGTGGTACTTAAAGCCTCGGAAGTGCATCACAAACGGAGTGCGGTACGCCTCGTCGAGCGCTTCGATGGCCGTCTGGATATCGCGCATCGTGAACGAAGAGTACGCCATATTTTGCGTGATATTCTCTGTAGAGTTTATATAGTGCAGGTTGTCGGTCGTATCGATGAACGTATTACGGCGTACCATGCGCTGATAGTTGGTAATGAACGTGTTTTTCATGATCGTATAGAGCCACGCCTTTAGGTTGGTCCCGTCGGCGAACTTATCGCGGTTTGTGTAAGCCTTGAGCATCGTTTCTTGTAGCAAATCGTTGGCTTCCTCTGTATCTTTGGTCAGTTTGAGGGCGAACGGACGCAAGGCAGTTGTCATTTGTTCAAGGGAATAGGTAAATTCTAGAGCTGTCATGGCGGTATATGATTAGAGGTGAATGGGTTTCTTTTGTTTAAGCAAACTTAGTAATGATTAAACAAAAAAGCAAGGTTTTGTTGAATTTTTATCGCAAAAAGTTTAAACAGAATGAAAGGTTTAGATAAAAATATTCTTTTTTTGCCCTCTCGCTGATTTGATTTATTTTTGTAAAAGTATGAATATCAACGTTTTGATTGATAAAAAAGATGTTAAAACAACAGTTTCTCATACAAAAGATACATGTAACGTTTTTGATACGATTGTGTAAGTATGGCTAAACAATTAGCACTATATGCCCTCCTAGCGGCCTGTTTTTCTGTATTTGTAGAGCGGCAGGATGAGGGGCAGCCTATACGTTGGGGATTTTATGCGCACAAAAAGATAAATCGGATAGCGGTCTATACACTACCGCCCGAAATGTTCGCCTTCTATAAGGTAAACATTCAATACCTGACCGAGCACGCCGTGGACCCCGATGCCCGACGCTACGTAGTCGCCGGCGAGGCCCCTCGGCACTACATAGACCTCGATGTATATGGCGACAGTGCTCTGGAGGTTATGCCCCGCCGCTGGGCCGATGCCGTAGCCAAATACTCGGAAGATACGCTGCTGGCCTACGGGATTGTCCCTTGGCACATACAAGTAGTAAGACACAGGCTCACACGCGCCTTTCAGGACGGAGACGCTCGCCGCATTTTGAAACTCTCCGCCGAGCTGGGGCACTATGTCGGCGATGCAAACGTCCCCCTGCACACTACCGTGAACTACAACGGGCAGTTTTCGGGGCAATACGGCATACATGGCTTCTGGGAGACGCGCCTTACCGAACGCTTTTCCGACGAGTACGACCTATTTACAGGCCAAGCCGAGTACCTCGAAGACCCCTTAAACGCAACGTGGGACGCAGTTGGGCAAGCGCACCGCGCACTCGACTCGGTATTTCGCTTCGAGCGAATATTAACCGAAAAGATGGGCGACGACAAAAAGTTTGGCTTCGAGACGCGGGCAGGCAAAACAATTAAAGTATATTCCGACGACTTCGCGACGGCCTACCACACGATGCTCAACGGCCAAGTAGAACGGCAAATGCGCGCTTCGATTCGCCTCATCGGCAATTTTTGGCTCACCTGCTGGATAGATGCCGGCCAACCCGACCTCCGCCGCCTACTACCCGATAGTTTCACCGATGAAGAGTTAGAACAACTCGAAAAAGACCGCGAAGCGCAGTACAAAGAACCTGTACTTCTGGTAAGACCCCACGAAGATTTTTGAGCGGTATATGAAAAAAGTCGTAACTTGTTGAGGTGAATACGACAACATGCGCAGTACCTAACCCCTTACTACATGCACTTTACAAACGGTGCTATTTCCATTTCAACTGTGTAAAAAATACACTAAAGTCGGCAAAAAAATTCGTATTTTATAATTCTCTCTATATGTTTATACTCAGTGAGCAAAAAAGCTCTGTGGCGCATCTGTACATTAGCCAACTACGCGACGTTACGCAACAAAACAGCCGTGCGCTCTTTCGGCGAAACCTACAACGCCTCGGCGAAATACTAGGCTACGAGCTTTCTAAACATCTCACATACCATACACACGCTATTCAAACTCCCCTAGAACTGGCAGAAGGCTATCAGCTGGCCGATAAACTGGTGATTGCCACAGTACTGCGCGCGGGGCTACCGCTGTACCAAGGCTTGCTCAACATATTCGAGGAAGCAGAAAGCGCGTTTATTGGTGCCTATCGCAGAGAAGACACCGCCGAACTGTCCGTGGCGATGGACTATGTGGCAACCCCACCCCTAGACGGCAAAGTGCTTATCATAGCCGACCCTATGTTAGCCACAGGCAAGTCGCTTGTAGAAAGCATACAGCGGCTCGCCAACAGTGGTACACCTCGGCATATCCACATCGTGTCGGCTATCGCTAGCCGCCCCGGCATTGCCTACGTGCAACAGAATCTTGCTAATATTTCTTTATGGCTAGGTGCTGTTGATGAAATACTCAACCAAAAGGCATATATTGTGCCCGGCTTGGGAGATGCAGGCGACTTATCTTTCGGAGAAAAGTTATAAGGACTTTCAAAAGAAATACTAACGTGCTGCGTTACTTATACGCAACACCATAAAACGAAGTGCGGAAAATAGAATTTTTTACGCATCCTTGTATGCACACACACAAACAATTTCATTGATTATTACTATGTGGAAAGAAATGCTCATCATGCTGCTTGGCCTAGGCGTTTTGATAGGAGGGGGAGAATTTTTGGTTAGAGGAGCTTCACGTTTAGCACTTCGCCTTCGGATATCACCGCTCGTAATCGGACTCACCGTAGTCTCTTTTGGTACATCCGCGCCCGAGTTACTCATCAGCATACAATCGGCCCTTGCCGGCAGCCCCGATATGGCAATGGGCAATGTGATAGGGTCGAATATTTGTAACCTTGCCCTCGTACTCGGTATTACCGCTATCCTTGCGCCTATTCCCGTAAATGCCAACAGTATCAAGATAGACTGGCCCATGGCGATGGGCAGCGCGTTGCTTTTATTCGTACTTGTGGCAGAGGGCTATCTTGAGCGCGGAGAGGGTATTTTCTTCGTGTTTGTTATCGTTTTATACGTTGCATTTCTACTCAATCGTTCTCGGCGAGAAACCGAAGCACAGTTCGCAGAACTAGCCGAAGGGGCAGCCGAAGTACAAAAGCAGCCCTCCACCTTAAAGTATTGGCTTATCGACTCAGGATTTGTCTTGTTAGGAGGCTTTGCGCTGTATCTGGGTTCAGAGTGGTTTGTAGGTGGCGCACGAGACTTCTTCCTAAACATGGGCGTGAGCGAGCGTATCATCGGTATCCTAGTTCTTGCCGTAGGCACTAGCCTCCCCGAACTGGTAACCTCCGTCATCGCCGCTTCAAAAAGCAACACCGACCTTGCCATCGGCAACCTAATGGGTTCTAATATATTCAACGTGCTAGCTATTCTAGGCATCACAAGTATCGTCAAAGATATTCAGGTCAGCGATACAATTAAGGAGTATGACATGCTCTGGATGCTAGGCATTACCTTCATCCTACTTCCGCTGATGGTCGTCAACCGAAAGCTCGGTAGAGTGCACGGCGGTATCTTACTGTGTATCTACTTCTACTACACCTATACCGTAATTTCGTAATTGCTCACATGCACAACGCCAACGCTGAAAAATACACCCAACTACTTAGGGATAAAGCACACGAGCTTGGTTTTTCTTTCTGTGGCATTGCGCAGGCAGCTTTTTTGGAAGAGGAAGCCCCGCGCCTAGAAAGCTGGTTGCGCCGAGGGCTGCAAGGGCAGATGAGTTACCTAGAAAACCACTTCGACAAACGCCTTGACCCCACCCTGCTCGTCCCCGGTGCTACATCCGTAGTCTCTCTCATACTCAATTACTACCCCGAAACCGACTTGGGCCACAGCGATACATACAAAATTGCCAAATATGCCTACGGAGAAGACTATCATTTCTTTGTAAAAAGAAAGCTCAAAGACCTGCTGTATTTTCTGCGCGAAGAAATTGGAGAAATCGAAGGGCGCGTGTTTGTGGACTCCGCGCCAGTGATGGAGCGCGCCTGGGCACAGCGCAGCGGCTTGGGCTGGATTGGCAAAAACTCTCTATTGCTCAACAAGCAGCAAGGGAGCTTCTTTTTTTTGGCAGAGATGATTTTAGACCTCCCCCTTGTACCCGACGCACCTACCGCCGACTACTGCGGCACCTGCACCCGCTGCATCGACGCTTGCCCCACAGAGGCAATTACGCCCTACGAGGTGGACGGCAGCCGTTGTATTTCCTATTTTACCATCGAACTGAAAGAACACATCCCAAGCGAATTTGCCGGACAGTACGCCAACTGGATTTTTGGTTGTGATATCTGCCAAGATGTCTGCCCGTGGAATCGTTTTTCAAAGCCTCATACCTTTCAGGAATTAAAGCCCTCAGAGGATATGCGCTCCCTAAAAAAACGCGATTGGGAAGAAATGACAGAAGAAGTATTTCAAAAAGTATTCAAGAAATCGGCACTCAAGCGCACCAAATTCAACGGACTAATGCGCAATATTTCCTTCTTACAACAAAAAACCAGCAAGTAAACCCCTTCCCGCCGATTCTGAGTGCCCACCTCCGTTACGACTTAGCGTTGCGATAGGCAACATAGGCATTTTTCCAATGAAACGTTTCGTAGTAAATCAGCACACGTGCAAAGTGAGGGTATGCAGCATACTTCTTATGCAGCGGCGCAAGGTCAGAGGGTTTGCGCACAGCGGTAGGATAAGAGGCATCGGCAAGCTGATACCCGATGATTTTGCCACAATACAAGCGAAACTCTAGCGCATCGAAAAAATTGATGACCTGCACCGGGTCGTAGGGGTTACTGTAGGCGCTTTTCGGATTGGCCGCCAATACGTGTCGTGCCACCTCATACATCGAAAAGTACAAGGGCTTTTGGTTGCTGTGCTTTGCCGCAGGGTACAGAGCAATTACGCTATGTTCGAGGCGCGGAGGCGTAGCTTCGTACAAATCGCGGACGTTAGGATAGGACCGCTCCCAGTGCAGGCGGTTGGGGTCGTACAGCATGTTGCGTTTTAACGCTATCCGCGACAGTTCGCGCACGTCCGAGCCACCCAACGACTCGCCCAACCACCGCTGCGTTCCCTGCCAATAGAGCGGCTTGCGCAACTCCTCGTCGGCATACGCGCACACTACCCCCTTGCGCACCCCTTCGAGCAGCAGCCGAGGAAGTTCTTGGCCCGGCCGGTAGTACGGCACATTGTCGGGGTGGGTTAGGTCGAGCGAATACCAGACGGAAAGCGCGATAGGAGCTTGCCACTCCGTAGCCACATAGGGCGAAGGCAGGTGCGTAGTGCGTTGGCAGCCCATAAGGCTTCCCGTTACTACTGCGAAAAATAAATATAGCCGAGAGATGCGCACGGTAAACGTTCAGTTTTTATACAAACAATACACCCCTGTATGCAAACAAAAACACGTCCAAATTTTTTTAGAACATCTGCCAGCGGCTCAACGCTTGTACAAAGCGCAGCAAGACGGAAGGTTGCACCAACACACTGAATACCAAACCATAGAGCGCACCGTACAAATGGGCACTGTGATTGATGTTGTCGGTACTATTTTTTGACTGATAGTAGGAATATACCAGAAACAACGAGCCAAGCATAAAGCCCGGTATGCCAATGGGAATGAATAAGATATACAGTTTTTCGACGGGATTGAACAAAATGAACGCAAAGATGAGGGAGGCAACCCCGCCCGACGCACCGAGCGAATTATACCCCGGCACACTGCGGTAGCGCAGCAGCGTAGGAATATCAGAAACCACAATCCCCCCCATAAATAGCAGTAAGAAATAAACCGTGCCCAGCCCGCTGCCAAACAGCACGCCAAAAATCTGCTCCATCATCGTTCCGAAGAAGTAGAGCGTAAACACATTAAAAAACAAGTGTATGTACCCCCCGTGAATAAACCCGGAGGTCAGCAAGCGGTAGTACTCGCGGTGCTGCTGTATGCGGTAGGGATTCATGATGAGCCGAGCCTGCAGGCCAGGCCTCGACCAAGCATAAAAACTCGTAGCTACGATAATGCCTATAAGCAAGAATGTTGTAGTTAGGGAAATCATAGGGATGAAAGCTAAACGTTGAAGATAGGCGCTGCATTTCTTACATATAGCAGGCAATTCAGAGGCTAGAAGGCGGGGCAATACCAGCAGTTAGGGCGTAACTTCTTAAAAGAGTGCCTCGCCAATTTTACGCACCGATGCCGACTTGCCCATCGAATAGTAGTGCAGGCAGGGCACGTTGTGGGCAATAAGT
This sequence comes from uncultured Roseobacteraceae bacterium, assembly GCA_964444995.1. Classification (GTDB taxonomy): domain Bacteria; phylum Bacteroidota; class Bacteroidia; order Cytophagales; family Flammeovirgaceae; genus CAYUJH01. Next base: position 9,843 of record CAYUJH010000005.1, read on the forward strand.
TCGCGCGATTGTTGTACCGCCCACTCAATCCCCACTTGGCGCACGGCTTGGTTGTCTTTGCATTTTTCTATCTCGCAAACCAGCTCTTGGGGAATGTCTATGTGGAAAATACTGGGCAATACAGTCAGCTGACGTTTCGTAGTAAACGGCTTTAAGCCCGGAATAATGGGCACTTCGATGCCTATTTCTCGGCATTTTTTCTCAAACTCAAAAAACTTTTGATTATCGAAAAACATTTGCGTAACAATATAGTCGGCTCCCATCTCTACTTTTTTCTTGAGATAACTTAGGTCGGTTTGTAGGTTAGGGGCTTCAAAGTGCTTTTCCGGATAGGCCGCCACGCCGATACAAAAGTTAGTAGGAGCGGGCTTTTCGAGGCTATCGTCGAGGTAGTGCCCGGCGTTCATCTCCACGACCTGTTGCAAGAGGTCCGAGGCATAGGCGTGCCCTTCAGGATGGGCTACAAAGTTTGCCTCCGACTTAATCGAGTCGCCGCGCAGCACAAGCACATTTTCGATACCCAAAAAGTTTAGGTCAATCAGCGCATTTTCAGTTTCTTCGCGCGAGAAGCCCCCACAGATGATATGCGGCACGGTATCCACACCGTAACGGTTCATAACAGCCGCGCAAATACCTACCGTACCCGGTCGCTTGCGTACGGTGCGCTTTTCGAGCAGGCCATTTCCATGGGACTTATAGACAAACTCTTCCCTATGATAGGTAACATCTATGAACGCAGGTTTAAATTCCATCAGCGGGTCTATCGCGTTGAAAATAGACGTGATATCCTCACCTTTCAACGGGGGGAGGATTTCAAAAGAAAAAAGCGTGCCGGACGCTTGCCGAATGTATTCTGTAACTTTCAAAGGGGCAGAAGATTTTGATTCAAAAAACGCAACTTCAAAGAACGCAACTGTGTGCAATTCATACAAGCTGTGCAGAAAGAATGTTGCCAGCCTCTTGTCTTATTTGTTGGCGTACCCTGCTTAAAAAGCAGCCTTGCGCCACAACCGCTTCACAATAAAAGGGTAAGAAGTGCGTTTTGCAGTGGCTGTTTGTCTTAGTCGTTATGCTCAAACCAACATACATTAGAGAACAGTTAGGTTATGCGAACTGCTGAAAATTAGTTAAATTGATGATAACTGTACCGTACATAAATTTTAGCGCACCATGAGCATACAATTCATAACAGATAACAATGGAAACAAAGTAGCTGTAATACTTCCCATAAAAGCGTACAATAAAATGCTAGAGGAGTTAGAAGAACTGGCCGATATACAATGCTACGATGCTGCAAAACAAGGTAAGCAGGAGTTTGCAGATGCAGAGCAGGTCTTCGAGGAGATTGAGAAGAAGCGTAAAAAAAATGAAGATGAGGTATAAAGTTCGGATAGAACGCAAAGCTCAGAAAAACTCTCCAAAATTACAGAGCCGTACTATTCCAACATCAAAGCTGCCATACTGGATTTGGGGAATACCCAGCGCCCAAAAGGTTGCAAAAAATTAAAAGGTAGAGAGGCTTACCATATTCGCGTAGCCGATTACCGCATCATCTACGAAATACAGGAAAGTGTCTTACTGCTTGATGTGCTCGATGTAGGACACAGAAAGGATATTTATTAGCTACCGCACTCTTCTTAAAAAGCAGCCTTGCGCCACAACCGCTTCACAATAAAAGGGTAAGAAGTGCGTTTTGGGGGCATATATTACTTTTTTACCCTCTACCCCCCTCTCTAACATCATGTTTTATACACGCCTTACTTTTTTCAGCTTGCTTGTGTGTGCCTTACCAACTGTGTTGTGGGGGCAAAGTGTACAAGTAGAAGGCTTCTACCAAGGAAAAAATTTATACATACAAAACCCGAAAACACCTCAAGGCTATTGTATTACCTCTGCGCACATCAACGGAGAAGCCTATGCTATACCGGCAAGCAGTGCTTTCTCGCTCAACCTCGATGCCTTTGCACTCGGCGCCCCTCTTTCCATCGCCTTAGCGCACCATGCCGGTTGCCTGCCCAAAATTATCAATATACAGGTTATAGAACCAAAAGACCTAGTTTTGCTCACTCAGCCGCAAGTTAGTGCGCACTATGTAGCCTGGGAGATACAAGGCTCTGCCGTACATGGTCGCTGCTTTGTACTACGTAGGCAAGCCGATAAAACAGCACTTGTTGCAGTAATAAATGCCGAAAAACAGGGGGAGTACCGAGCAAAGGTGGAGCACCTTGTCGGCGAAAACATCTATTTCATCAAATACCTCGACTACACGGGCGCAGTAGTGCTTTCAGAGGAGGCCAGTTTTGCGCAGTCGCAAAACATATCCGCCCAAACGAGTGAGTTAGGCAACTATTTTGCGCCTCCGAGTGCCTCTCAGCAAGAAAGCGTCCCAAAAGAACATTAAGCACGCCAAGCACTCTGCTCTTTGTGCCGCGTAGTTTCGTAGTTTGCTATTCGCCTTGTATTTTGCAGCGTTGCTCATCATTCAACCAGTCGTCGCCTGTGAAACGTATCCTTATTTTAGCCTTCGATTTCCCCCCCTACCCTTCCATCGGAGGCCAACGGCCCTACAGTTGGTTTCGGCATCTGCACGAGCAAGGCATACACCCTACTGTAATCACTCGGCATTGGGACGAGGGGCTGCACAGTGCCGAAGCCCGCACATTTTCCTCGAAAGAACAACAAACACACACGGAAGACCTGCCACACGGTCGGCTGATTCGCGTGCCCTATCGCGCTAACCTGCGCGACCGCCTTATTGCCCGTTATGGGCTTAACCGTTTCAACGTGCTACGCAAACTACTTTCGCTACTCTACCACTTGGGGCAATACGCCTCCTTCCGGCTCGATAGCCTAGCGCCCTTGTACCGAGCCGCCGAGCAGGAACTCCGCCAGCAGCCATTTGAGGCTATTGTAGCTACCGGAGAGCCTTTTGTCTTGTTCCGTCACGCCGCTCTGTTGTCGGAAAAATACCGCGTACCTTGGGTAGCCGACTACCGCGACGGCTGGTCCACTATTGCCCATATCAGTTATTATACCCCCCTCGAACGCTTTCTGCTCCGCCACGTCTTTCGGCGCATCGAGCGGCATTACCTGCGCCATGTACGGCTCATCACCACAGCGGCGGAAAATTATCGCACCGATTTGCAGCAGCTACATCCCCACGCACCCGTAGAGGTGGTCTATAACGGTTTCGACGAAGACCTCGCCGTGCCCGCCGTGCCTGCTGCCGCCGAACCTCCCGACTTTTTCAAGGTTACGTATGCGGGCACGTTGTACCCCTACCAGCCTATCGAATTGGTTTTGGAAGGAATTTCGCTGTTTTGCCAGCGTTTTCCCACTGCCAATTTTAAGGTGTTTTTCTACGGAATGCGCTTTAACCCTGCCCAGCAACAACGCGTAGAGGCTGGCAGCACGGCAGCCGTGCGCCCACATCTTATCTTCACCGAAAAACTCGCCAAAGGCGTTTTCTATCAGCAGGCTGCCAACTCGCACGTATTCCTACTTCTGGGGCATCCTTCGGTAAAAGCACTTGCCGGCAAACTGTTCGACTATTTCTGGCTAGAGCGGGAAATTTTGTTTGCTGTCCCCGACGGCGGACCACAGGAAGAACTCCTCCGTGCCTGCCATGTAGGGCTATTTTGTCAAAATGCCGAGCAGGTCGGTCAATACCTAAGCACCTTGTACGAAAAATGGCAAGCAGGTGCCTCGCTTCGCTGTAAGGGGCAGCACTACGCGCAATTTAGCCGAAAACGGCAGGCGCAGCAATTTGCCGAGTTGCTCAAAACCCTTACGCCTTAGAGGCGAGCGCGGCTTTCCAACCCTGCGTAGCAAGTTGCTCGGCACTTTGCAGTACCTTTTGGCGTAATTCTTCCTTGTAGGCATCGAGCTGTTGGCCGATGTGTGCGTCGGTAGCACCCAAAATTTGCGCTGCCAAAATACCAGCGTTGGCAGCACCGTTTACCGCCACAGTAGCTACAGGCACGCCACTCGGCATCTGCAAAATAGAGAGCAGGGAGTCCCAGCCGTCGATAGAATTACGCGAGTGAATAGGTACGCCAATTACAGGCAGGGAGGTCAACGCGGCTACCATGCCGGGTAAATGTGCTGCACCACCAGCCCCGGCCACCACCACTTTTAGCCCACGTGTGCGGGCCGTTTTGGCGTAGTCGAACAGCCGCTCAGGCGTTCTGTGTGCCGATACAACGGTTAGTTCGTAGCCTATCGACAGGTTTTCTAAGAACGTGGCTGCTTCTTGCATAACGGGTAAGTCGGATTGACTCCCCATGATAATTCCTACGAGAACAGGGCGATTTGCTTGCATGGCTAGGTAAATATGGCGTTAAAGTTGTTGTAAAAAAGTCGGAAGATTGCAACGCATAAAATCGTAAAGTTTTATTGTATTACTCCATCAATTTTAGCAAGATTTAAAATATCGAAGCATCTTTTTCCGACAAAATACTAAAGAGCTATTTATCCAAGTAATTGAAAATCATTTATTTATAAATAAAACAAATTCCGCGAATAAGATTTTATACAAACGAATGTAAACATAAATTGATTTTTCGATAAGTAATTCCTTCATTTGACACAACAATTAAATAACGTACCTGTCCAACTTTCATTAAACCAAAGAATAACTACCATGATGTTCCTTAAAAACTCCTTCCTAACTTTCGCGCTTTGCGCCCTGTGTTCTACCCTATGCTTTGCTAAAGGCGGCAAAGACACCGAGCAAACTTCGAAAAACAAAAGAAAACACCGTTTGGGTATTTCAGATTCTCGCATGGGAGTAAATCCCGTTTTCACGAACAACCTAGCATCGCAACTTGGGGCACTGAGTCGAGAAGAGCAACTTGCCTCTTTTTCGTACTTTGGCACCAGCCCCTCGCAAACAAGCACCGACAAGCAACAATTTACGTTTATTGCCTGTGTGATAGAAGACCTTGAAGGTAATATCCTCGAAGTAAGCGATGTATATGATGTGTATCGCGCCGAGGGGCATGAAAACGACCTTGTCTTTTCTAACAGAGAGCAAATCTTGATGGCGTTTCAGCATCAGCTAGAAAAGCATTATCCCGGCTATGCTGTAGTGGTTGGCGTACACCACATTCGCGGCATCTTCGATACCTACGAACAAGCACAACAGGCTCGTGACGCCTTCATGAAATCCGAAGCCAACGCATTGGCTACAAAATAACATTCCTCAAACCAAACTATACAGGCAAGGGTACTCCTTGCCTTTTTTTATGCCATGATGGACGAAAAACAACACGTTGCGCTGCGTCTTTTGCAAGAGGTGCTCCCCTTCGAGGCATTCCAACAGGGGCAGCAGGCAGAGATAGATGAGTTTATTTCTCTTTTAACCAAGCATATACATATACTGCTCGATACCGACTTTGCGCACTTGTGCAACGTATGCTATCGGATGGATATTGACGAGGCAGACTTCCACGCTGTACTAGCCTTAGCACCTCCGAAGGAGTTGCCGCATCGGCTCGCCCTGCTTTTTTGGGAAAGGATGCTCCAAAAAGCAGCTACCCGCTTGCAGTACCGGCAAACGACTTAGGCAAACATGCTGAGTAGCCCTTCAAAGCCTTTGTTGGTCCCCTGCCCTGCTAGCTCGAACAGCCAGCCTTCTTCTGTGCGGAATAAATAGCCGAAGATTAACCCGTTGTGGGTATCGTACTGCTCGTTAATGTCTAGCCGTACAATTTCTTCGTTGGAGCGGTAGTCGAACAAGCGCACAAAGGCGCGGCGCACCGGGTTGAAGTAGTGTATGCGAAGCGGGTCGGTACTTTGCCCGTAAATGCTGACCACAAGTGCTACCCTTTCCACCTCCTTTTCCATACTATCCAAATTGAGCAGGATAATTTCGTCGTCGCACTTACCTTCGCCGGAGCGGTTGTCGCCCAAGTGAAGTACGCTTTCGTCGAGCGAGCGTTTGTTGTGATAGAACACGATATGTCTCGGCGAAAGAAGTTTCCCCGAGGCGTCGAGCAAAAGCGCCGAAATATCGAGGTCGGATACTTTTTTGGGGTCTATGTGAGGGTCCCAGCCAAGCCCTACGGCCAAGCGAGTGGGAGAAAGGGTGAATGTTTCGATGTTAGGTGCTTTCATAGATTAAAATAATAGAAACTCTTCGTGCTCGCGGCTATGCAACGAGCGAAAGGGGCGCGTGTTCATCCACTGCACAATGCCCTCTGGTGTAGGTAGCAAGTACGTGCCCACGCTAATGAGCTTACCGCTAGGGAAAAAATGAATACCCTCGGACGCACTGCGCTGTTTGGGAAGTTGCTGGCGGAAGATAAGTTGTCCTTCGTTCAAATCCCAGAACAGCAAATCGTGTCCTATATTTTGCCATATTCCTTTTTCTTCGCCTACTAACAGATATTTTTCGTCGGGCGAAAAGTCTAGGTAGATTGACTCGTGCAGCCCGGAGGAGAACGGGTTGGGCAAGCGAAAGCGCCACGATAACCCTGCCATTATCTCTCCTACAAGTGTTTCATCTTTGCCCGCAACGGCCAATAAGTTGCCAGAGGCCGAGAACGACAGGTTCATTATCTGCGAAAAGGGCAGGCGTATTTCGCGCAATACGCTCAGGCGTTCGGGTTGCGAGCCGTTGTACGTTAGGCCGTCGAAGCGCTCGCCCAATATACTCATTAGGTCTTTGCCTTCACGTTCATCCTCATCGTGATCGCGCAGAGGGTTGAGCAACGTTGTGGAGGCTCTGCGCACGCGCTGCTTGTTGGAAAAGACACTCCATACGCGCAGCATACTTTCTTCAGGATGCACCGTAATTATTGCGGCATTCGAAGGGTGTATCGCAAACTGACTTATCGGCGAGAAGAGATGTTCGCATTGCAGCACCACCTTCTCATCGAGCGGGTTCCAGCCTTTTAATTGCCCGTTTTCTAAGCCCATCAAAAGGTTTCCGCTAGGAAAGAAGGCTACTTTTCCCATTTTAGACTCGGCGTAAGGCGCTGTAAATAGTTTTTGTTGGCGTTGTACATCCCATGCCGAAAGTATATCTTCTTGGTGAAGCAGTAGGTATTGTCCGCCCGCAAAAAGCTCAATCGCGTCGTTTTGTACGAAGAAGTTTAGGGGCAGTTCACCAGTTCTGTTTCCTTCGTAGTCCCAAAGGTGCACGGTGCCATCTTGCGTGCTCGTTAAAAAGCCTTTCTGCTCGGCAAGTGCCACAAACCAACGCTGTAACGGTGCGTCGTGCGATAGGGTAGTAGTAACGGTTTGTGGGTCTTTATGGACAATACTTGCTTTATTTTCATTGATGATAAAGCCATGTTCCCCGTCGGAGGTATATCCGTCGCACGGAATTCCGCCAAAGTCGCGCCGGGCACTGAAGCGCACAGGCCATTGGCGGATAAGGTCTTGGCGAATATCTTCTACGGAAGCGGCAAAGAACTGTTCGTTGTCCGAAAAGGTTACATTACGCGCTTGGTAAGGCAAATAGACGATGCGCTCGAAGCGGCCAACCCCGTACTGATAAATGATAGAAAACTCTTGATGCTCTACGGCCAACAGGTTGCCTACTTCCGAAAAGCGAAGGCTTCGGACGGGGTTTTCAGCAGCAAATAGGCGGTACGGAGGGTTTGCGTCTTGCGGATGTATGACCCACACTTCGCGGCCGCTACTAATGGCTACTCCCATACCGCTGTTCGAAACGAGTGGCAACTGCCGGAACATACTGCCAGAAGGAATGCTAAACCGCTTGGTAATTTCGCCAGTTTCGCGGTGCCAGAAAAAGCCCTGCCCGTTCGAGAAAAAAGACAAAATAAGAGACGTATTGGGCACAAATACGGTAAGTGCGTCGGCCGTATCGCCACGCAGGCGTGCGATGGCTCGCCCCTTACTGCTTTCGTACACGGTAGCACGGCCTCGCGTGTCCACGCTTACGAAAAAACGCCCGTCGGGGCTGAAGCGCAAGGCTTGGTAGGTATCGTTCCAGACTTGCAAGACCTCGCCAGAACGGGCCTCTATCAGCTGGGCTTCTTCGCTGTAGCGCAGCAAAATCCGCTGTCCGTTTTCGGTAATTTCGGCATCGAAGAGCGTATTCCGGTCCGAAAAAGCGTCTCTCCCTGCAATTTGCGCCCGTGTGCCCACCTCGGCAATTTGTCGGCGGCAGTCGCGCAGTTCTTTTTCGAGGCGGTCTTTGCGGCTCGCAATTTTCTTTGCGCCGCGAGGGTCTTCTATTTGTGAGAGTACCCGCTGCTGTACCATTTGTGGGGGCATACTCTGTTGGCGCGGGATAGTTAGGATGAGCGAGTCGTTCGAGGAAGGCTTCGCACCTTGCTGTTGTTCTACCTGCTTAATCTCGTTGAGCAGTACAACGAGTTCGTCTTCCCGCTCGCGTAATTTTTTCTCTTGTTCGTTCAAGCGTTGCAGCTCTTCTAACATTTTACTTTGCCGTCTGTTGCGTTCTATTTTGCCCTTTATTTCTTGTAAAAGTTGTCCGTCGGATAGGTCGAAGACTTGTACGCTTCCTTCTTGGCTATATACAAGTAGCTTTTGCTGTGCTTCAAATACTTTCCACATCAGCACGCCGGTTGTATCGGCAAGGGGAATTTGGCGCACCGTATCGGCGGCACTGTAATCTATCAGGTAAGGCTGCGGGTTGGCGATGAAATACGCCTTGCGGTTGGGCAAAAAGAACGCATCTCTTTGGCGAGGTAGCGCAAGGGTTTTGTGTAGTTTCCAAAACGTTTGCTCGTCGGGGCTGCGGTGGTAGATTTTGAGGCTGTCTGCCGCCTGTTCGCTCTCTCCGGCCACCACAACGGCTAAGGTACTATCGGGTGCATAAAACGCATGACGCTGCACGCCGGCATCTTCGCGCAACTCCCATTGGTAAAACGGATGGCCCATGGCAAAGGGCGTGTAGTACGCCTCGGCAAGAGCCTGCAAAATGACCGGTGAAGACTCGTTGGCCATGCTATGCGCACGATGTGCCATTTCTACGGCGCGGTTGGGGTCGCGTTGCAGCAGCTTTTTCGATTGAAAGGCAAGGTTAGTGGCCAATACCTTCAGGGCACTGCTTCTGGCATTGGCTGCATTTTTATTCGATAGTATAATGAAGTACATAGAAATACCCAATAAAAGTGCCGCTGCGGCAAGCGCAACATGGCCACGCCGCAACCGTATCTTGAGTTGCTGCTGTATTGTCCGCTCGCGCTCGGCGGCAGCCTCAACCGCCTTTTTACTTTCCACAATAAAGGTAACTTGCAGGGCGGTAGGATAAGGCGGCTTTTGCGGTGTTAGTGCCGAAAAATCGTCTACATTTGTCAAATCACTACTGTTAAAAGCCTCTTTTAGCCAGTTTTCTGCGTTTTTGCACGCCGTGGCGTTGAGCAAGAAGTCGCTGCTACGCTGCTGCGTGTTCCATTCGTTGGCGCGCTGTTGCCAAAGGGTGTGCGCATGTGCATACGCACGGTCTATCTCAAGGGTTTGTACGAGTTGGGTGAACGATTTTTCAAAGGGCTGCTTGTGAAAATCTATCCATTGAATGCTTGCTAACTCTGGGGGCAACGCCTCCTCAGCAGGCAACCACAGCAGAGGGATAAATCGTTTGTTTAATTTCGAGGCGTAGGCTACTTCTTCTTGGCAAAACGACGACTGTATGGCCCGTGGCGAGATGATAAACAAAAAATTATCGGACGCGGCGATGCCTTTGAATAGCTCGTTTTGGAAGTCGGTACCTGTGGCAATGCTTTCTTGGTCGAACCACGTGGTCTTACCGCTTTCTTGCAGGCGTTGGTTGAGCAGGCGGGCAAAGTCGCTATCCACGCGCGAGTAGGCGATGAACACATCGGTAGTTAGCTGCCCCTTCAGCGCGATACTGCTCGCTACGAACTCCTTGTGCAGCTCGGTAGGCGGATGATTGCCACGCGTACGATTAATTCTAAGCCATGTTTCGGCATTTTCGAGGTTGAACCCACGCAGCAAAAACGAGGGCAGGCCTTTTTGTTTCCACCGGATGGCAAGGCTCAATAGCATTTTGTGCTGCCGGTAGTAGTCGAGGTGTTGGTTTAAGATATTCAAAATCTCGTCCACATCTTGTTCATAGTCCTCAGCCACTACGTTATCGCTAAAGTCAATCCGTTTTAGGTGGGCGATGCTTTCGGGGAGCTGCTCAGGGCGGACGGTTTCGTCCACGATGATAGGAATAACGCGCTTGTTCCATTTGAGCGCGTGGGCGAGTTCGTGCTGGCAAAACGAGGAGTTAAGGGAGTTTTGCGATACAAAGAACAAAAAATTATCTGCCTGCTCGATGCCCTCCTCTACGGCGCGGGTTGCGCTGCGCGACTTTTGAGCATCTTTGTCATAAACCCAACAGGTGATGGCATGACGCGCCAACGAGAGGGTAACTGCATCGCGGATTTGATGGTCGGAGAGGTGATGGCAAATGAAACAATCGGTAAGTAGGTTCTCCGCATTTTTGCGCGACTCGCTGATAAACTCGCAATGCAGGTCGGTAGGCTTGCAGGGGGGCTGCTTGGGAGGGGTGAACTCGGTAAGCAGCCAATTTTGAGCTTCTAGGCGCGTGTTACTAACTAGCAACAGCGAGGAAGAACGCTGCCGACTTTGCCATTTAAGAGCTTCGTGCAAAATAGCAGTATGCTTGCGAACGTAGTCGCGGTCGGTCTCAATGATGCCTTCCAGCTCCTCTACAGCGCGTTCGAAGCTATCAATGGGTGCCCATTGGGCAAGGGGGAGGCTCGTGTCCTCGCGCTCGCGGGCGTAAATCCAGTTTATTTTCCCTAGTTCGCTATGAATTTTTTGCAAGTCGCGGTCTATGTGCAGTATAGGAATAATGCGCTTGCGGAGTTTTAGGGCAATTTCAATCTCGGCTAGGCAATACTGCGAGGAGTTGGCATGGGGCGAGATAATAAACACAAAATTATCTGCCGACTCTATGCCGTTTTCTATCCGTTTTTGAAAGTCGTCGCCTTTCGGAATATTTACGTGGTCGAACCATGCGGCATAACCATCCGCCTCTAGTCGCTCAAACAGGCGCGTAGCGAAGTGAAGGCTTTCTTTTCGTCCGTAGGAA
>CAYUJH010000006.1:0-10286 GCA_964444995.1 uncultured Roseobacteraceae bacterium
TTTTCGCATGATTTGTCAGGATTTGTATGATGTGAGGGTTTTCTTGCGCGGATTCCCCTGCTTTTTTAGTTGCTCGGAGTACCTTGCCGGTTACACCCCTTCGTTATTTTCTGCGTTAGAATTTTGTTGCGCCGTTGATATACTCTCTTTGGTACGTAAGCTAAATATTTTCATACCCTCATACGCGCCAATAATAGGCTCGGCGACAATCTCCTCGCCCTCTTTCAGGCCGGAAATAATAGCGGTTTCGGCATTGAGTTTGTGTACCTGCACGTGGCGCATGGTTAATAGGCTATCGTTGGCAAGTACGTACAAACGCTCGTTGTCCACCAAGGCGGCGCGGGGAATTTCTACGGCGTTGCGCACCTGCGTACCGGGCAGTGTAGCGCGCAAATACATGCCCTCGTAGATTTTTTGGCTGGCTGTGGGGAAAAGTTGTACGAACACGTCGAGTGCTTGTGTGTTGGTGTTAAGTACCTCGCCAATGCGCACTATTTTGCCTTTCCGTTGCAGTTCGTTGGTTTCGTTGCTCACTACCACATCGCTGCCCACTTTTACCCACTGAATATCGGCAGGCTCTACGGCTACGCTCAACTCTAATGTGCTTGTTTTCAGCGTTTTAGCTACTTTAGTTCCCGGATTTACAAACGAGCCTATCTGCAAGAATACCTCTGAAATTGTACCCTCGAACGGAGCGCGCACCTCGTGTTTTTCGAGATTGATTTCTGTGCTTTTTATCGTATAGTAGGTGTTGTAGATATTTTTGGTAGCAAGGAAGGTTTTTTCTTGGTTGTTACGATGCTTGGGCAGTTCGGGCAAAGGTTTGTCGGTTTCTATCTGATTAAAATAGGCCTGCCAAGCGGGGTAACTTTCCGAAAAATCAATTTTAAGGTCGGGGAGAATGCCTGCGAGGTCTTTCAAAAACGAGCTTTTGGATGCTTGTAGCCGAAGACGCGCCTCGGTGTCGTCTATTTTGAAGAGCAGCGCATTGGCGGCAAACCGCTGACCGGCAATGAGCGGGACGTCGCCTTGCAAGACTTTCCCCGAAACCTCGGCACTAATTTCAAGAGGCAATGCCGAACGCACTCTGCCGTACGCTACCAATTCGGTGGGAATGTCGCGGTACGAGACGAGGGACGTTTTTACAAAGCGTTTGGTTTCGGCAACAACTTTGCGTTCGGGTTCTTCTTTGTGAGAAGAGAGGAAGTCCATCGCAAAAAAGGAAATACCTAAGATAGCGGCGACGCTTCCAACAATGAGCAATTTTCGTTTCATGACTAAAAAGATGGGAAAGAGCGTAAAAAATTAGAGAGAAAAATTCGTCGGCTAAAGCTATTCGTTGCTACTTATCAACTTTTTGACCACGTATTTTATCTCACTGAAAAACAAAGGTTTGCAAAATTATAATTTATTTACAAATCGTCCGCTGCCGAACGTTTTGTGCAATAGCGAACAAGTGGAAGCCCGTTACCACAGCGGACGCGTAAAGTCTATGGCATCGCAGAGCGTACCGAGCGACTCCCCCGCCGAAGCAGGCAGCCCAAGCCGTTGAGCAACTTGCCGGTACACATGCTGCGGGCTATCTCCCTGCGCACGCAGTACCCGCAACGCACTCGCTCCTTCCGATTTAGAAAGTTTCCGTCCGCTAGCATCGGTAAATAAAGGATGATGCACGAAAACGGCTCGCAAGAAGTTAGGCTCGTCGAGCTGCATGGCCAAAAACTGTTGAGCGGCGGTCGAAAGCCACAAATCGCTGCCCCGCACAATGCAGTTGATGCCGTAGTGCGCATCGTCGGCAAGCGAGGCAAGGTGGTACGCAGGCACACCGTCTTTCCGCACTACAACAAAGTCGCGGGTTTGCGCAAAGAGATGTACCTCGTCGGACGCATATACGTCGGGGACGGTTACACGCAGCCCTTCGGGAGTGCATACGCGCAGTGCGTGTGCGCCTACGCAAGCAGGTAAGGCAGCAGCGCGGCAGGTCATCGGATATTGTCCATCGGTCGCTTGTGCGGCAATTTGCTTGCGCGAGCAGGCACAGTAGAACGTGTTGGCTCGCTCCTGCAAAGCATGCGCATACTGCTGATAGAGCGGCAGGCGGTGCTGTTGCGAAAAGTTTTCGAGAAAATCGTGTGGGTTTGTTGGGCCTTCGTCGTAGTCTATGCCGAGCCACTCCAAGCTCTCAAAAATATCGGCGAGGTACGCTTGGCGCATACGGGCAGCATCGAGGTCGTCGATGCGTAACAAGACCGTGCCGCCGTGCTTTCGGGCAAGCAGCCAAGAGAGAATAAACGAAAACGCATTGCCTATGTGCAGAAAGCCGCTCGGCGTGGGCGCAATGCGCGTGCGCAAATTTTGTGGGAAGGAAGGCACGAAGGAGGTCTTTACATTCGTTTTCATACAAACATGCATTAATTTTCCCAAAAGTACATATGAAATCTACCCCTGCTCGTCGTTCGCACTTCACGACCCGGCTCGCACAGTGGCAAGCCGAACGCACTGCGTCCCAACTTGCTGAAGAGGCACGGCTTCGCGCCGAGCGGCGTAGTCGTGGGCCTGCGCAAGTGCCCGAACAGTCCTCCGAACCTCAACACCGAGAAGAGGTTACGGCATTGCTCCCTGCGCACCCCCACGAGGCTATCGAGCTGCCCGAGCACACCAAGCGAAGTACGAAAGAAACGCCCGCACCGAAGCAATCGCCAAAACAGGCCGCAAACGGTCATGCCGCGTCCCAAGTCTCGCTCGCCTCTTTGCTGAGTGCCGAAAAGGCTACGCAGGCTACGGTTATTTCCGGGCCATTCACACTCATTGCTGCCAAAATTTTATACTCTAACAAGCCCGAACGGAGAATTGGCAGCCCGCAGAGTGTAGCCGAGCGTTTGCAGGCACACCGCGAGCGCGAGGCGCAAGAAGTAGCTATTGTAGAAGACGCTGTTCCTGTAATGCAGGAAGAGCAGCAACAACCTACAGCAAGCGAAGCCGTTCAAACACAAGAAAACCAGCTAGAACACGCCGACAATGTAGTTTCTACTCTGGATACAGAAACAGAAAATTACGCGCCGAACGCTGCGATGTCCGACGGGTCTTCCCGCGAGGAACTGCCTTTTCTTGTGCATCCCGAAGAAGAAGAACAGTTTTTACATGTGATGCGCAAAAGAGCGGTACAAGACCCCGCCGTTGAGCAGGAAATGCAGGCTTCCATCGAAGATTTTGAGGCCAAAGTACGCGCCGAACTGGCTGCCTACGCGCAAAATAGCCATCGCAAATAACATTATTTTTCGCACGCAACAGAGCACTAATTAGTCAGCAATTCAGCCAATAAGTAGTCGGCCAAAAAGATAGCGATACAACTGTTGGTTACGGCAAAGGTACTCGCTCGGCCTACTTCCAACGCCCCCCCTCGCACGTAAAATCCCTTGTAGGCCGAAATGCTTACCACCAAAAAGCCAAAAATAAAGGCCTTGACCAGCGCGACTACTACGCTGAAGGGCGCAAAGTCGAAGCGTATGCCGTAAATGTAGTCGCTCGGAGTAACGAGGCCGCCCAGCGTACCGGCCGCGTAGCCTCCATAAATAGCGAGAAAGCCGGCAAGAATGACCAAACAAGGAAATACCACTATGGCAGCCAATACTTTGGGCAGCACCAGGTACGAGATGGCGTTAATCCCCATTACGTCAATGGCATCAATCTGCTCGCTGATACGCATATTTCCCAGCTGGCTGGCAATGTTAGAACCTACCTTGCCCGCAAAAATGACAGCGGTAAGGGTTGGCGCAATCTCCAAAATGCTCATGTCGCGCACGACCAGACCAATTAAAAAGAGTGGATAGATGGGATTCACAAGGTTATACGCCGTTTGTACCGCCGATACCGCCCCAATGAATAAGGCCACCATGCCCACAAAAAACAAGGAATTTACGCCTATATCTACACTTTCCTCAAAGAAACGTTTAAGATAGACCGAAAAGCGTTCGCGATTCACGAACATCTTTCCTAAAAAGAGCAGATAATTACCTAAACCTTTCATTATGAGGGGATAACTGTTGAAAAACATTCAAAATTACGAAAAACCCACGCATTGCCCGAAAAAGTTCTGGTAAAAAATGAGGGTCTTCTCCATAAATTTACCATACTTTGTGTATCTTCGGTAACGTTTTATAACAGGGTTTATATGATTTTAGGATGGATAGGATTGAATTTGCCTAGTTTTTAATAATTTGCAAGACCTAATTCTCCCAAAGCGCTTCCCCTTTAGTATATCAGCATACAAGACGTTCTCCTTACTTGGCACGTTGCTCACATTTCTACGCTTAACGCTCCGTGAAAACAAAAATAGAAGATTCGCTCGCCGTTCAAGAAAAAATGCTATTGCAGTGGCAAAAGGAGTTCGCGTACATATCCGAGCGCAAATCCTATTTGCTAGGTGTAGTAGCTTCTATCATTTACGGCGCGACGCTCATAGACCTGTCTCTTGTTCCGGCGGACTACCAAACACTCTTCATCGCCTCTCGCACAGGAGCCGGTGTATTGATTCTCTTGTATTTACTTGGGCAGTACCTGCTGAAATTTCCCGTACGTGTAGGGTACTACCTTATCTTTCTGGCAGTCATGAGCATTTCTGCCTTTCGCCTAAACTCCGCCGATACAAGCAACTACTTGTTGCTGAATGGAACGTGTCTTATTATGTTCTCCATCTTGGCGAGCATGACTACCAAAGAAGCCTTATTGCTATCAATTTATGGTGTTGCAGTCAACATAGGCACGTACCTTACTTTGTACACCGACACTATCCCGCTCAACCAAGCAGGCTTGCTGGTGATACTTGCGTTGCATATTATCTTTATCTTGGTAACAAAATTTCGCTACGACATCCTCAAGCGTAACTTTTTGCACAATCTTTTGCTGCAAGAGCAAAAAGAAGAAATTGAGCAACAACGCAACAACTTACTGCTCATGAACGAGCATGTGAACCAACAAAAAGAGGAAATCCTCGCGCAGCGCGACGCGATAGAACAAAAAAACGAAACGTTGGAGAACACGCTGCAAAACCTAGCCAAAAAAAATAACAACATCACGGCGAGTATCACCTATGCCAAGCGCATCCAAGAGGCTATGCTGCCTAGTATGCAGGTGTTCCGACGGCTGCTGCCCGAATCGTTTGTGTTTTACCTGCCCCGCGATATTGTCTCCGGCGATTTTTATTGGATTGTGCAGAAAGACGGATGGACGGTCGTGGCTGCTGTGGACTGCACCGGGCACGGCGTGCCGGGGGCATTCATGTCTATCGCAGGGGAGGCGATGCTTCGGCAAATTGTAGAAGTGCAAAATGTAATACGCCCCGACCTTATTCTCAACGAATTACACGTAAAAGTCAGAAAAGCCCTTCGGCAGGGCGAATCGCAAAACCGCGATGGTATGGATGTGGCTATTTGCGCCTATCACCCCCAGAAAAACATCCTTCAATTTGCTGGTGCGCAAAATCAACTGATATACGTAAAAGAGGGTAAATTACAACGCATACGAGGCGACCGACAGCCTATCGGAGGCTTGCAGCGGGAGGCAGAGCGCGTGTTCAACTACCACGAGCTAGAAATTACCACGCCCACTATGTGCTACCTCTTTTCCGATGGCTACCAAGACCAATTCGGAGGGGCAGCTGGCAGAAAATTTATGCATCATCGTTTCAAAGACTTACTGCATAGAATCCACACCCTACCTTTTGAAGAGCAAGCCAAAAAGCTAGGGGAAACGCTTCAGCTCTGGATGTATGAAGGCGGCGAGACGCAACTCGATGATATTCTGGTCATCGGGTTTCGTCTCGCACCTACTGTTGAAAAATAAGAACGTAGAAATGATGGGATGCTCTTAAAAAAAGACCCCGAAACTAATCATAGCACGCGTCCGGTTATTGGCAATGGCTATGTTGGGAGTGGTGCCGTTGGAAAGTGAATACGGTGAGTAAGTCTCATCGCCTGTCATGTTCACGATGCCAAAATCTAGGAAATATTTTTGGTCGTACACACCCACCCCTGCGGAAAGTGCCAAAATAGAGCGGTCTATGGTTTGATTTCGCTCGCTGAAGGGGTCATCGTAGTAGGCGCCGCCAGCACGCACTCTGAACTTGTTGAGGCGTAACTCCCCTCCGATTTTCAAGTTGTACGTACCTTTATAGATATTCTTGATGGTGTTGTTGTCTCCTTCAAACGAGATACCCGACTGCATACCGCCTGTAAAACGTGCATTTTGATAGCCTACGTATTCCACATCGGCCGTGATAAAACCCATTTTCCCGGCAAATACCGACAGACCAGCCGAGGCGCGAAAGGGGGTCAACAAGGTGTAAGAAGCCTCCATATCTATGGTAGAATACGCCTCGCGATTTAGCACCACTGCCTCATCGCGGAAGGCATCTTGCAAAGCGGGGTCGTCAATGTAATCGGCAGGGCGAAATACAAAACCGTTATAGTTCGCGTCGAGGTCGGCATAATAAATCTCCGAAAGGCGAATTGCCGTAGGCGTAGTGGCGCTCACGCCGAGACGTACCGCATCGTTGAACCGATAGATAAGGCCTCCCGTAAGGTTTACGCCAGTGCCGTTCACGGTCAGGCGGTCGGTAAATACAAGGGACGACAGCGGCGAATCCTCCAAAGGTATCTCGCTGTACTCCTTCGTTTGGTCGAAGCGAATGGTCTGCAAACCGAGGCTTATGCCATAATATAAGCGGTCGTCGTAGTTGCCGCCGTAGGCAAAATCCCACTGATACTGCCCCCCACGCGTTTGGACAAGTTCCGAAACTTCTGTGTTTACAAGCGGAAGAAAGGAGAAGAACAGATTCTGCCCGCCGTTGTCGAACTCATAATCCGGATTAATCAGATACGTATAGTAGGCTAGCGCGTTGATGTCAAAGATATTGTCGCCTTGGTCATCGAAGTAGCCCCAAGAAAGTCGGCCATCGGACTGCTCCAAAAAGAAGTCCACAATCGAGTTCTCGGCATTGATGCCGCGGTATGCCATATTTTGTTGAAAATCGTTGATACGAGTGAGCGTGATAGCAAACGAGCCGCCTTTATTGGGGCCGGTGCTGTTTTTAGCACCCGAAAACACGATGCCAATATTGTCAAAATTCACGTTTAGGCGTGTGTCTTGCAACGTGCTGCCCGCAGAGAAAAGCGCATTGGCTGTACTATTATTCACATTCACCGAAGGGGTCAGGCTAAACTGCGAGCTGCGGTTAAATCCCAAACCTGCCGGGTTCACATGCGCACTCGAAATGTCGCCTCCTAACGCTGTATTTGCACCGCCTAGCGTCTGGAAGCGCACCGTACCGCCATTGATAGTCCGCGAAAAGCGCAATGCTTCTGCGTAGTAGCCAAAAGCTGTTGGGTCTATCTGAGCAAAGCCCAACTGTTGTAATCCGAGCAGGCAAATTCCTAAAAAAAATACGTTCAAATTTTTCATGACTTTACAGATTAGGTAAGTAGTTGGAAAAGGGCTAAAAAAAAACGAACTGGTAGGCTGGATATAGCCAACTTCCCAATCCGTTTTGTATAAAGGCAACTCCGTTGAGCTACCAAACAATATGTTATGTAATACTACTATCTGCGACGAACGCCTGACGAACCACTGCTACCACTGCTTCTGCTTGGGCTGCTGCTGCTTGGCGTACTCATGCGTGGGCTGCTGCTGCTCGGTGCGCTGCGGTAAGTAGGCGACGGAGTGCTAGTGCTGCTGCGACGCGTAGGTGATACCGCTGGTGAAGAGCTTCCTCGGCTTCCTCCGCTATTGTACGAAGGCGTGCTGCGGTTTGGCGTGTAGCTGCGCGGATTGCTTACCGCAGGGCTAGTAGTACGGCGCGTGGGTGCAGGTGTGCTTACACCTTGGCTGCGGTTTGGCGTAGTAGTATTACCTACATTGGCACTGCGACCATTCGACTGCGTAGTGCTAGAGCGACGGCTATTCAACGACTCTACGTAACGACGGTTCATCGCTGCCCGCTGATTGCTTGCAGTATTCACCGTTCTTACCGGTGCATTTTGCGCCACACCCATCGAAGAGCGGCGATTGATAGGGCCGTTATATACATTCCGTACGAAGCGGTCGCCACCTGCAAAACGGTTATTGACTACAACCACATTGGTGCCAAAAGGCGAGAAGGGTGTGCACCAAGAGTTCCAACCGAAGGCCATGCTAGGTCCGCCCCAGCCCCAGCTGTTGAAGGAGTTCATGCCCCATGAGTTCCAGCCGAAGGTATTAAAGCGATTAAAGCGATTCCAACCAAAACCTACTCCGAATGCCATGCTAGGGCCCATGCCCCATCCGCCGCCCCAGAAGGGGTCATACATGCCTGCACCCATCATGAAGGGGTCCATCATCATCATGCGGTTCATCGCAAACGGACTCATGAATGCACTGCCCATCATCATACGATTCATCATTATTGGACTCATCATAGCAGGATTCATGAACGGATCCATCATCATAGGATTGGCTGCACCCCATGCGTTAGTGTTGGCATACAAGTTCTGCCCCGGACGAGGGTTTACCGAAGTAAAAGGCGTTTGCTCTGGTGCTGCGTAGTAGTCGAACTCCGAAGCATTGTTTGCCGAAGTGTTCGCGCCCTGAAACTCAGGGTTGGCAAATCGGGCAGAAGCGGTTGTATTGTTGCTGCTTTGCAAAGGCGGTTCAGCGTAGTAGTGCTGCGAAGAAACTGTTTCCGGCTTCGATACTTCGCCGCGATTTTTCTTCATTTTCATGCGGTCGGCACTTGTGAAGTACATGTCGTCGTACTCCTGTGCGTAGGAAGGCGACCCAAAGGCGAGCACGCCTATCAAAAGGGCGATGAGTGCATTATATCGTTTCATAGTTGTATAGGTTTTTGCGTAAAATAATAAGATTTCTTTCCCTAGCGGCTTATCGGTTTGCTAATATAACAAAGTTTAAAGTCAAATCGGTCGTTTGCCCAAAAGTTTGACACTTGTTGACTTTTTTGCCGTCAAAAGTCAGTTTGCTTATCGCTGAAAGACACAAGACAGTTTTTTTGACTTTTTTGTTTGTATTTACGACAAAGATACAACGAAAGTTGTCAAAAATATTTTTTTTCCTGTTTTTTTTCAAAAAAAAGTGTTCTCACCAACTTTAGCTATAAGGGTATATTGCCGTGCTTTTTCTTGGGCATTGTATCTACTTTGTTTTCCAGCATGGCGAAGGCGGCAATGAGCTTTTCGCGTGTTTGCTCGGGCAATATGACTTCGTCGATGAAGCCCCGATAGGCTGCCCTGTACGGATTAGCGAACTTTTCGGTATAGTCGGCTACCCTTTCCTGTAACTTGGCGGCAGGGTCTTCGGCTTCTTGAATTTCTTTCTTGAAGATAATTTCCGCCGCGCCTTGTGCCCCCATAACGGCAATTTCCGCCGTCGGCCAGGCATAGTTGAGGTCTGCACCAATGTGCTTGGAGTTCATCACGTCGTACGCCCCTCCGTAGGCTTTGCGTGTGATGACCGTAACGCGTGGTACGGTCGCTTCGCAGAACGCATACAAAAGTTTTGCGCCATTTTTGATGATGCCGTTCCACTCTTGGTCGGTGCCGGGCAAAAAGCCTGGAACATCCACCAGAACGAGCAAAGGCACGTTGAATGCGTCGCAAAAACGCACAAAACGCGCCGCCTTGTTGCTTGAATTGTTATCGAGTACGCCCGCAAGTACGGCAGGTTGGTTGCCCACAATACCCACAGAACGGCCGGCAATGCGCGCAAAGCCTATTACAATATTTTCCGCAAAGTCTTTGTGTACCTCCAAAAACGAGTCGGCATCTACGATATCTTCAATCACATCGCGCATGTCGTAGGGTTGGTTGGGGTTTTCGGGTACTACCTCGTTGAGTTTGGCACGAAGTTCGTCGGAAGGCTCGTAGGGGTAGCCCGGCGCGTCTTCTTCGCAATTTTGGGGCAAATAGCTCAATAGCCGCTTAATATCCTGGATGCACACTGCCTCGTTGGCACTCGAAAAATGAGTAACGCCACTTTTGGTACTATGGGCACTCGCGCCGCCTAGGTCTTCGGCCGTTACCGTTTCGTGCGTTACCGTCTTTACCACGTTCGGCCCCGTTACAAACATGTATGAGGTGCTCTCTACCATAAAGATAAAGTCGGTGATGGCCGGCGAATAGACCGCCCCGCCCGCGCAAGGGCCCATAATCGCCGAAATTTGAGGCACTACGCCCGAAGCACGCGTATTGCGATAAAAAATATCGGCATAACCGCCCAACGACTTGACCCCTTCTTGAATC
>CAYUJH010000006.1:10296-17685 GCA_964444995.1 uncultured Roseobacteraceae bacterium
TGAATCCGCGCCCCGCCCGAGTCGTTCAGCCCGATAACCGGTGCGCCGTTTTTCATGGCCAAATCCATGATTTTGCAAATTTTTTCTGCGTGCGACTCGGAAAGCGAGCCTCCGAACACTGTAAAATCTTGCGAAAACACATAGACCAGCCTGCCGTTGACCGTGCCATAGCCCGTAACGACACCGTCGCCCAAGTACCATTCCTTATCTATGCCAAAATCGGTGCTGCGGTGGCGCACAAACTTGCCTATTTCTTGAAAAGAACCCTCGTCGAGCAGTAAAGCGATGCGCTCGCGTGCCGTGAGTTTCCCTTTGCTGTGCTGCGAAGCCATGCGCTGTTCGCCCCCGCCTTTTTCGGCGAGTGTGTTATTTTCCTTCAATACCGCGACTGATTTCGCTTTTTTTCCAATATCCATACTATAGTGCGTAAGTGTGAGAAAGTTAGTTTCTGTTGAGAAGCGACTAAATTAGCAATTAAGTCGGTAAACAAAGGGCTTATCGTCTATTTATGTGCGTAAATCGCATAAAGGGTTTACTTCTTTTTGCTATCTTTGAAAATTAGTTGCTTGGCACGACCTCGCCCGTAGGTTGGGCCACGTGGGGCGGGGCGTTTTTTACGTCGCCAACGTTCGGTGCACCTCACATAATTTCGCCTTATAGGCATGTATTAAATAGGCATGGGGCAACCTTTACCCCCTTAAACACGGATATACATGGTAACGCAGGAAAAAGAAATCAACACCTTTTCAAAAGAAACCTACCTTTTTTGGTACGAAAACATGCTGCTTCTTCGTCGCTTTGAAGAGAAAGCAGGCCAACTGTATGGGCA
This sequence comes from uncultured Roseobacteraceae bacterium, assembly GCA_964444995.1. Lineage (GTDB taxonomy): Bacteria > Bacteroidota > Bacteroidia > Cytophagales > Flammeovirgaceae > CAYUJH01. The sequence goes on from CAYUJH010000006.1 coordinate 11,126, forward strand.
GCAAAAAATTCGCGGCTTCTGCCACCTTTACATTGGGCAAGAGGCCTGCGCGACCGGTGCGGTGAGCGCATTAAAAGAGGGCGACAAGTGGATTACCGCCTACCGCGACCACGGACAACCCCTCGCACTAGGCTCTAGCCCTAATGCTATCATGGCCGAGCTATACGGCAAAGTTACGGGATGCACGAAAGGAAAAGGCGGCTCTATGCACATCTTCGATAAGTCCGTGAACTTCATGGGAGGGCATGGTATTGTAGGCGGGCAAGTACCGCTAGGTGCCGGCATTGCCTTTGCCGAAAAATACAACAAGACCGACAACCTCTGTATTTGCTACATGGGCGACGGTGCCGTACGCCAAGGCGCTTTCCACGAAGCCCTCAATATGGCCATGACTTGGAAACTGCCCGTTATTTTCGTCATTGAAAACAACGGCTATGCGATGGGAACGTCCGTGCAGCGTACCTCCAACGTAACCGACCTCTACAAACTCGGATATGCGTACGATATGCCCTCCGAGCCTGTGGACGCTATGAGCGTGGAAGCGGTGCACACGGCAGTAGCAAGTGCCGCCGAGCGCGCCCGAAAAGGCGACGGCCCTACGCTGCTCGAGTTCCGCACCTACCGCTACAAAGGGCACTCCATGTCGGACCCCGCCAAGTACCGCACCAAAGAAGAAGTCGCCTCTTATAAGGCACAAGACCCCGTAGAGCAGGTAAAGGCGACGATTTTGGCGCAAGGCTACGCCACTGAAGAGCAACTCAAAGAAATCGATAAAAAGATAAAGGCACAGGTAGAAGAGTCTGTCAAATTTGCCGAAGAGTCGCCCTATCCCGACCCCTCGGAGGCGTACGAAGATGTGTACGTACAAAAGGATTATCCCTTTATCGAAGTATAAATAATCATAGCATACCCAAAGAAGACCTACGCCCGTAGGTCTTTTTTTATTGCTCAAGCCCGTTTCTTAGAGGAAAACTTGAAAAAACACCCTCCTTTTCGTCAAAGCACTGGCATATTTTCTGAAAAGTTTCTTTAACTTTGCACCCTCAAAATTTCGATGATATGGCAAAGACGAAAACAAAAAAAAATAACGTAGTAGAAGAGTCGCAAGCAGGCGGAGAAGTATTTGAAAGCCCGGAAGCACTCCAAGAACAACTCGGTAAAACCCAAGAGTTTATCGATAGAAATAAAAATATCTTCACCCTTGTTCTAACGCTGTTGGTACTTGTCGTGGGAGGCATTTTCTTCTATCGCTGGCATCTTGACAACCAAAATCGCAAAGGACAGGAGCAACTTTTCCCAGCTGTGTTCTACTTCGAGAACGATTCTATTCCCCAAGCCATGCAAGGCGACGGAAACTTTACAGACGGCTTCTCGGCGATTGCCAATGAGTATGGTAGTACCGATGCCGGTAACTTGTCGAGCTTTTATGCCGGGTTTTCCTCGCTGAAGACGGGCAACTTCGACGATGCTATTCGCTACCTCGAAGACTTCAAGTCTAGCGACTATCTCATCCAAGCCCGTGCCTATTGCCTTGTTGGAGATGCTTACACTGAAAAAGGCGACCACAACGCGGCGGCGAAAGCCTACGAGCGTGCTGCAAAACACTATCCGAACGAGCAGTTCACACCAGCGTATTTGCTAAAACTCGCGCTTGCTTACGAGCAAATTAGCGATGCTGCGAAGGCAAAGGCAACCTATCAGCAAATCCTAGATACTTATAAAAATACGATGGAAGAAGGCGAGGCGAAGAAATATATCGCTATGTTTCGCTAGGACAACCTCTTTCTTCTCGTTAAAAGGCTTTCGAACATACTTCGGAAGCCTTTTTTTATCGGAGTGATAGTTGCCGAACTGCAGCGGGTTGCACGAGCAGAAAGAAATAGCCCGTAAGATGCTCCGCCCCTGCGTATTCGGCAAAACGAAGATGTACACCGTCGCGGCGGTCTATGCCCCAGCGGTCGGTGCGCTGTACTACTACGGCGTTGGTAGGCGTATCTTCAATGTGCGTATATTTAGGGAACAATACCGCTCCGGTCTCTCTACTTACTAGCCCCCATTGCCCGTCTTTCCGCAAAAGCCAGTTGCCCTGCGCCGTGTGCACGATTTCGTCGTATTCGTTGCGTACTGCCCATTTTCCTTCCGTGTTTAGCAAGCCACACCTGCCTGCCTGCCATGCCACTGCCCAGCCGTCCACAAAAGGCGATACGCGCTCGTAGCGAGGTTGTATCACCAACTCGTCTTGCGCGTTCAGATACCCCCACTTGCCCCCAAGCTGTACGCCGGCAAGGCCTTCCGAGAAAGGCAGCGCGGCTTCGTAGCGCGTGCTGAGACGGAGCCGACAGAAGGCATCGAGAAAGCCTACGCGACCCGCTACGTCGCGTACCGGAACGAGGTCGTCGCGCAGTTCGCCCAACAGTGTGAAGCCGTGGCAAGGTTGTGCGGGTGTAGGGGCACGTTCGTACTGGGGCGCGTAAAAAAGTGTGCCGCTTTGCCAAACTTTCAGGTAGTGCGCGTCGTGCAGCGCGATGGAGTCGTACAAAGGAAGAAGGATTTGCTCGCCGTATGCGTTGATGAAGCCTCGCCTGCCGTGCGCAAAAGACTGCAAACCCTGCCCGAGTGGCGTATAATGCGTTGCGGTATCGCTTACGAAACGCTCTATGCCGGTCGCATCGAGCGCGCCCGATATGCCTCGGTCGCGAAAAGCGAAGGCATGGGGCGCATACACCCACAAACTATCCACCACAGGGCGGATGACCCACTGTCCTGCCTCGTTGATAATGCCAGCAAAGCCCTCGCTGCGCACGGCTGCAAAGCCGTAGTGAAACGGTTGTGCGTGCTCGTACTGCGGAGCGATGTGCCACGCAAAATGCTGGTCGAGGTAGCCAAATTTGCCCTGCTGCTTGGCAAGATACAGCCCGCTTGCGTCGGGTGCATCGGCTATCCATGTTACGGAGGGAGGCAAGGCGTGCGAGTGGCCGTTGGGGGTAAAGTAGTGCCACGCCGGCTCAAGCAAGCGTTTTTTTGCGCGAAACAGTCCGTTTTTGTCTTGTTCCATTCGCTCGTACTGAGGGGGCTGTGCCCATGTCCCATCGCTGCGGAGTAGCCCCCACCGTTCTTGCTGTCGCACTAGGCTTACGTGCCCCCGCAAGGGGGCTACCTTTTCCAATAAAAAAGGAGTTATAGGCTGATTTTCAGTATATAAGGCCCAATACGTGCCGCGCTGCACCCACCAATGTACGCCTGCGCTATCGGCGGCTATGAGCGAGTCTGCATAAAATGTAGTCCTTTGTTGGGTCTGTGTCTGGAAGCGTTCGAGCGCGGGATATGCCGTAGCATGAAGCGTAGCACCTTCGAGCGTATATGAGCGATGTTGCAAAGGCAGTAGTTCCGTACCTTGTGCGTCGAGCAAACCGCCCACGAGGTCTTGCCATATCCACAGATGCCCGTTGGGGAGTTGCACCAAACTATCGAGGGCGAAGGGGAGTCGCTTTCCTTGGGGAGTGTAGAGTTCCCAACGTTCGCGCAACACGCCTAGCAGATGCGTGGTTTGGGGAACTAAAGCGCGTGCGTCGGCAGGTAGCCATGTGGCGACTTCGCCAGCTTGGTTGACGAGCTGCCATTGCCCCTGCCGCTTTGCCCCGAACAGCCCGTGCCACGCTTTCCAGCCGTTGCTTGTCCAGCCGAGCGAGTCGTAGGGGGTAGGCAGGAGCGTTTTCCCCTTTTCGTCTATGAGTTGGAAACCCGCTGCTGTTTGTACGCGAGCGATGTTGCCCGCAAAGGCAGAAGCGTATATAAATTGAGGAGCTATTTTGAATTTTTGCGTGCCGGGTTTGGCGTAGCCCCAGCGCCCGTCGGGGTGTTGTAGGGGCGCGAGCGATTGGGCAAGCAGCGGGAAGGGCAACAGCACCCCGAACAACAGCCAAGTAAACATGCGTTGCAATGCCATGATTTACAGGGAGTTAAGGAGCAAGTTGCACAAACTGCTGATATATATCGGCGATGGAGCGGAAGGTGTTGGCATAGACCGTGTGCCGCACTTCGGCATCGGTGAGCCACGCGACGCGCTCGATGTCTTCTTCGTGTTGAGGCTGTATGCGTTTGGCTTCCTCTTGGGTGCAGGACATGGCGAACCACTGGGTGCGTTTCATCACCTGCTGCTCGCCGAGGGGGTAGGTGTGCCATGTTTCGCCAATGGGCTGCCGAATGCTGGCGCGGATGCCACATTCTTCTTCTACCTCGCGCAGGGCGGCGGAGGGTAAGTCTTCGCCTACTTCTACTTTGCCTTTGGGCAAATCCCACTTACCTCGGCGCAGGATGAATAGCACCTGCCCCTGTTCGTTTTTTACGACCCCTCCTGCCGCCTGCAAGAACGTAAAATGCTTCATCACTTCGTCCCATGTGTGCCAAAGGACTTCTTGGGTAGCAAACGGGAAGGCAAGTTTGCCCTGCATTTGTCCTTCTTGCAAAAAGCGATAAATCTTGAGAATCTGCGCTGCCGAGACGGTGTCGGTAGGCGAAGATTGCGGGCGGTAGTAGAGGCCCCACTCTTGTTCGTTGGTAAAAACTTTGCGCTGTACAGAGCTATGTATCATGTGTGTTGTTGGGAGATGGTTGTCTATTTTGTTTTTTATACTTTGATGATATAAGTTAGATTTTTAGAAGATAAAAGTTTCGCCACGAAGCCATTTTTTTACAAAAACATGGGTTTATTCGCTTTTTGTATCGCCTAACTTGGGTGAACTTTTACTTACTTTCTTCTGGTCGCTACGCAGGCGACGTTGGACTTTTTTTACATCTTCAGAAGGAGGCAATTCTTCGGGCTTTACACCGCGCTCTAGGAGCATTTTCCTAACGGCCTGATTGTTTTCCACGTGCTCGTCGCCAATGTGTTGCAGGCCTTTCAGGTCTTTTTCGGTTACGTTGTGGCTTGTAAGCTCGGCGGCAAAGTCCTTTGCCTTGATGGTGAGCGTGGGTAGGAAGTCGGCCAAGGGGCGTTTTTCAGGTACTTGCAGTTTGGTTTTCATGGCTTGGGTGGTGTAGCCGCCAAAAAGAGCCGCGTCGCCTTTGCTGCGAATGGTGGCGAAGCCGTGGTCATCTACACCGCGTTCGTAGATAATGCCGGAGAGTTTTTTTTCCGACTTGCTCAGTTTTTCCCTTGCCGATACCCTTGCTATGTCCAAAAGGCGTTGCTCTATAATTTCTTGCTTGCGTGTTTGCACGGCAAAGTATGTTTGAGCAAAGGCGATTTCGGGCTTGGTGCTGTCTCCGTTCTGGGCAATCAGGTAACAGGCATAGCGCGTAAGCGCGACATCTTGAATTGTTTTCTCTGCACCCTTAGGCATAGGTATCGTTTTGTTGAAGCCAACAAAATGTTCATGCACGTTGTTATTGCTGTTTTTGCACGATTCTTTGGCCTTTTCGATGGCTTTCAGAAAGTTGCGCCACTCGGTATAGTTGAATACCTTTTGCAGTTCTCTTGCCGACCAGCACTCCACGCCTTCGTAGGTGTAGCACGCACTTTCAAAACGTTGAAGTAGTTCTTGTATGTGTTCGGATTTCATCGCTAAAAAAGTGGGGATATGTGTGAAAAAACTATAAACACTCGTTGCGTTCCGCCATAGCAAGGCGTTGCGAAACAGTACGGGCGTGAAAAGTTAGCAAGAAATTTACAAAAAACAAAGTGAGTGCGCGGGGTCAGTCTAGCCGCTCGGCAACTAGGTAGCGGGGGCGTTTCTTAACCTCCTGATAGATTTTCCCCAAATACTCCCCAATCACCCCAAGCGACATCATCTGCATTCCACCAAAGGCCGAAATGGGCAACAAAATAGACGACCAGCCCGGTACGGCGCGGTCGGCGAAGAAGGTATAGAATACCCAGCCGCCCAACCCAAGCGAAAAGAGAAACATCAGCATACCAGCGAACAAAATAAGACGCAGCGGAAAGATAGAAAACGAAGTCAGCCCTTCCCATGCAAAGCGTGTCATGCGCCCGAGGGAGTACTTACTTTCGCCGTGCTTGCGGGCTTTTCGGCGGTAATGCACCACTGCCGAGGGGAAGCCTAAGGAGGGAAATAGCCCCCGTAGGAAAATGTTACGCTCTTCAAAGTGCATAAGTTCTTGTAGGACGGCACGGCTTACGAGCCGAAAATCGGCGTGGTGGGCTTGTAGCGGTACGCCAAGTCGAGGCATAAGTGCATAGAATAACGAGGCTGTTCCTTTTTTAAACCAGCCATCTTCCGACCGGCTTTCGCGCACACCATAGACGATTTCCGCACCCTCGTAATAGGCTTTTAACATGGCAGGAACGGCGGTAAGATCATCTTGCAGGTCGGCATCGAACGAAAGGCATAGGTCGGCGGTGCTTGCTGCTACGGTTTCCATGCCCGCCCATAGTGCGTGCTGATGCCCAAAGTTGCGCGAGAGGCGTAGCCCACGAACCCACGTGTATTGTGTGCGTAGGGAGCGTATATGTGCCCAAGTATCGTCGCGGCTACCGTCGTCCACGAGCAAGCAGGTGCTTTCTGGGGCAATTAGCTCTGTGGCCAGCCATGCGTCGCGCT
>CAYUJH010000007.1:0-15991 GCA_964444995.1 uncultured Roseobacteraceae bacterium
AATGAACCCTGTGAAGTACAAGCAAGAAATTCAACTTCACGTAGCAAAAAATATCCTCGAAACACATCCTGAACAAACCGTTGCACAAATTTCAGAATATGTGGGCTTTCAGACGGTCAGGTATTTCTCCAAGCTGTTTGAAGAACGGTTTGGCAAAAAGCCGGAGGATTATTTTTAGCAGATATGCCCCGACTTTCCGTCGTCCGTGTGCTCTTTTTCGCGCAAAACGCTACTTTTGAGTCGTTACGCTTTGAACCTTATACACCTTGCCACATTTTCAAATACGATGATAAACTTAGGGCTGTTTTTTGACTTTTTCGACGCGGAGACTGCGATGTTGTTCCAACAACAAGACACACTTGGGCACGAGATGCAAATCGCGACCGGCGAACACGCACCCTGGCAAACGGCGCAAGTTGCTCTCTTTAGTATTGCCAATAATACGGTTTTTGAAGGAGACGTACAGCCAGCAGACGACCCCATGCAGGCGTTGCGTCGCGCGCTGTATGCCCTTACGCCCCTGTCCAACCCCTGCCAATGTATCGACCTTGGCACACTACGCGCAGGCGAAACGCTCGAAGTTACCGCTCAACGCCTCAAAGAGGTTTGCGAAATGCTTATTGCGCACAACACTCTGCCTGTAATACTCGCCTACGAACATGCCCTCGACTACGGGCAGTTCATGGCGTACGAAAATCTCGAAAAAATTGTCAGCGTACTCAATGTAGATGCGCGGATAGACCTCGCTACCGACGCAAACGCTCCGCTCTCCGACCGGCACATCCACCAAATTTTGGTGCATCATCCCAACTTTTTGTTTGAATACGCCCACCTTGCGCATCAGCGGTACCTCGTAGGGCCGCCGGTGCTCAAAACGCTCCAAAAGCTCAACTACGACCACCTGAGCGTGGGGCAAATCCGCGATGCACTCAGCGAAGTTGAGCCGGTAGTGCGCAGCGCCGACATGCTTTCGTTCGACCTCGCCGCGCTGAAAATCCCGTATGGCAGTGCTGCCTCCACCCCCTTCGGGCTTACCCCCGAAGAAGCCTGCCAACTCTGTTGGTACGCCGGCCTCACCGAAAAACTCAGCTCGGCGGGGTTCTATGGGCTTATGCCCGCAGAAGCACGCAACGCGCTCGCCACCGAGACCCTCGCCGTTATGCTTTGGTATTTTTTAGAAGGATTCGCCCAGCGCAAACCGGAAATGAGTTTCAAGAGCAATTTCCACGTAAAATATACCGTAACACTCGCCGACGATATGCCCCACATGGTGTTCTACAAAAGCAAAGTTACCGACAAATGGTGGATGGAAGTAGCCCCGGAGAACGGTGCGAAAGAGCGTTTCGACCGCGCATTGGTCATCCCTTGCAGCTACGAAGACTATGCAACGGCTACGAGCGGGCAAGTTCCTATCCGATGGATACGCGCTGTAGAGAAATTTTCATAGCAAACGCTGCGCACACGAGAAGACACAAGCATCAAAAAACGCTATCGGCAGGCTTTATCTTACAAAGTCATGCCGACAGCGTAAAGTGTTATGAAGATGGTTGTCTTATTTTTTAAAATGCAAGACGGTTTTTTCGATGATGTCACAGCACTCGTGAAGCTGCTCCTCGGTCATCACGAGTGGCGGCGCAAAGCGGATAATGTTGCCGTGCGTAGGTTTGGCAAGCAGGCCATTTTCTTTGAGTGCCACGCACAAGTTCCACGCCGTTTCGCTGTTGGGCGTATCGTTGATAACAATGGCATTGAGCAGCCCTTTGCCGCGTACGAGCGTAATAAGGTCTGTTTTCTGAATCATGGCGTTCATGCGCTCGCGGAAGATTTGCCCCAAACGAAACGCATTTTCCGTCATTTTTTCTTCTTTCAAGACTTGCAAGGCGCGCATAGCTACTTGGCAAGCGAGCGGATTACCACCAAAGGTTGAACCATGTTGGCCCGGACGTACTGTAAGCATAATTTCGTCGCGGGCGAGCACGGCGGATACCGGAAACACTCCGCCAGAAAGGGCTTTGCCTAAAATAAGAATATCGGGCTTTACGCCTTCGTAGTCGCAGGCGATCAAGCGGCCGGTGCGCCCGATGCCAGTCTGCACCTCGTCGGCGATGAACAGCACGTTGTGGGCGCGGCAAAGTTCGTAGGCTTTTTTCAGGTAGCCCTCTGTGGGAACTACCACGCCAGCTTCGCCTTGGATAGGTTCTACCATGAAGCCTGCCACGTGCGGGTCTTTCAGGGCTTCTTCGAGTGCGGCAAGGTCGTTGTACGGAATCAGCTCGAAGCCGGGCATGTAGGGGCCGTAGTTCGTATAGCTGCTAGGGTCCGAAGAGGAAGACACTGCGGCAAGCGTGCGCCCCCAGAAATTTCCGTTGGCAAACAGAATTTTAGCCTTGTTTTTTTCTACTTTCTTGACCTCGTATGCCCATTTGCGGCACAATTTAATCGCTGTTTCGCCGCCTTCTACGCCCGTGTTCATGGGCAGCACGCGGTCGTAGCCGAAATACTCGGTGATAAACTTCTCGTAGATGCCAAGCACGTTGTTGTAGAAGGCGCGCGAGGTGAGCGTAAGGGTTTGCGCCTGTTCGATAAGTGCGTCGATGATGCGCGGGTGGCAGTGCCCTTGGTTTACCGCCGAATAGGCAGAAAGAAAGTCGTAGTATTCGTTGCCTTCTACATCCCACACCTTCACGCCTTTGCCACGGGCGATGACCACTTCGAGCGGATGGTAGTTGTGTGCGCCGTAGCGGTCTTCGAGTGCAATCGCTTCTTGCGAGCTAAGTTCCAACGTTTGATTTTTCATATCGTAGTATGTTTTAGGTATAAAATGCGCTTAATACGTCGAGCCACTATACCAAATAGCAGCAAACTTCTTACTGGTAACAAAGACAAGTTGAAGGACAAGAGCAGATACATGGCAAAGTACGCAATTCGGCGCGTGAACACAAAAAAAGCCGACGCGCACCGCCTCGTGGTGTTGGCTTTGTAGGCAATCCTGCTTTGTGGGTCTTGTGGTCAACGCTCAGAAACCACCTATCTTAAACAAGGAAAAGCATACACCTATCGTTATCGAATAGAATTTCACGGGGGCAGTGTCTCCCCAAATTGCTTACATTTTATCAAACTACGCTTTATTGTGAAGAACACACACACATTTCGTACAGTATTACTGGGTGGATACCTTTGTTTGAGCCTTATTATACCCTCTGCGTTTGCCCAGCAAGTTCCCCAACACCCGCTGAACATGGCATGGTGGCAGCAACTTCCTGCCGAGTGGAAAACCGTATTCGCCGAAAATTTGGAGGTAGAAGTAAAGGCAGTAACGCACATAGAACTCGATAGCCTGTTTGCCCTCGATGCGCTAAACGCCCTGAAAGCCCCTATTTCGGACCTAAAGCCGCTCGTACCATTGAAAAACCTGACCAAACTCAACCTCATGGGTACGAAGGTCGCCGACCTCAGCCCGTTGCTCAAGTTGCCCAAGCTCGAAAAAGTAAACTGCACATTTTCCGAAGTTCCCCGCGAAAAAATAGAGGCTTTCCGTGCGAAACTGCCCCACGTAACCGTATATCCCGCGCTGTACGAAGATTGGTGGGAAGCCCTCGACGAGTATTGGCAGCACACCTTTCGGGTAAACGCGAAGATTCGCGCCGAGCAGCCTTCCCTCGTAGATTTGAATAAAATTTACGATTTGCAACGCCTGATTTGTACAGGAAGGGGTATCAATGAATTGGGAATCAAGAGCTTAGAGCCACTGCGCGACCTGCCTAGCCTGCAATTTTTATACATTACCGGCACATTTGTAACCGATTTAAGTCCACTTTCTCACCTTACCGACCTGCGCGTGTTGCACTGCGCCGATACAAAAATTGCGTCTTTAGAACCGCTCGCCGCGCTTACCAAGCTCGAAAACCTCGACATTTCCCTCACCGAAGTCCGCGATTTGGCTCCCCTAGAAAATTTGACGGAGCTGCGCCGGCTCACGCTCTACGAAACACGCGTGCGCGACCTCACCCCGCTGCGCAACATGGAAAAACTCGAACACCTCATCTTTTCCGATACACAAGTGGATAGCCTAACTGTACTCGAAAATTTTCGTTACTTGCAGGTGCTCGACTGCGCAAACACGCCCGTGCGCGACCTTACGCCTATCCAAGGGCTAAAACGCCTGCAAGTGCTCAAAATCTACGGTACACAGGTAGAAGATATTTCCGCATTATCGCAGCTCATCTACCTGAAAGAAATTAGTTTGGCGGGTTTAACTATTTATTCGCTTCTTCCGCTAAGCGGCTTGCTGCAACTCAAAGAACTCAATGTGGCGCGCACGCAAATAGCTGACCTGTCGCCTCTGCAAAATCTCAAAAAGTTGGAAAGCCTCGACATTTCCGGCACGCGCGTAACGTCTGTAGAACCACTCAAACAAGCCTTTTCCCTGAGTGCGCTGTGGCTATCTTTTACCGATGTGAGCAGCATCAAGCCCCTATTTGCCCTCAAGCGTTTGGCCGTCATAGACCTGCACGATAGTGGCGTGCCCGAAAGTGAAATCAGCACGTTGCGCAAGTTTAAACCCGAATGCCAGATTAACTAGCCGCGCAGATCCTAGCTATTGCCTACATCCACTTCTCGCCGCAAAATGTGTGAGAGGTGGATTTTTTGTTAACAAGATTAAATGCAAAATGAAAAACCGTAGCAAGGTTTTTGCGGTTATAAAAAAACTAACCTAACTACCGACGATTTACCAAATAACCAACCATCCTACTCCTTTTTTTACCCTACGCCTTACGTTTACCACTAACTAGCTCGTCTGTGAAACCATATAACTACCCTCTTGCGCGAAAAATGAAGCGGTATTTCGTTTTTTCGTCCGTACTTTCCGCCCTATTTCTTGTTGCCTGCTATTGGGCTGTGGAACAGTTTTCCGAGTCGTACACCTTCAGGGAAGTGCAGCAACTGCCTAGTAACCACGTAGGCTTAGTGCTCGGTACGAGTAAGCGGCTTGGCAACGGGCAGCCCAACCTGTATTTTGAACACCGCATCGAAGCGGCCGCCTTGCTGTACCACGCTGGCAAAGTCCGCTACATCTTGGTCAGTGGCGACAACGGCTCCAAGTACTACAACGAACCGCTCGACATGAAAAAGGCCCTCGTAGCCAAAGGCGTTCCCGCCGAGGCGATTTACATGGATTTTGCTGGCTTCCGCACGCTCGATTCGGTTGTGCGCTGCAAGGAAATCTTCGGGCAATCGAGCGTTACAATCATCTCGCAGGGCTTCCACAACAAGCGCGCTATCTTCATTTCGCGGCAATGGGGAATCGATGCGATAGGCTACGATGCCAAAGACGTGCAGGCCGGTCTGAAAGTAAGTGCTCGCGAAGTGTTCGCCCGTGTAAAAACCTTCCTCGACCTATATGTACTCGGTACAAAACCGCGCTTTTTAGGCGAAAGCGTGCGCATTGGCTAGCCCGCGCTCAGCTCGTGGGCAGGGAGTAACACCTCAAACTCTGTGCAGCCGGCTGCTTTGGTGCGAAGGCTGAACCCAAATTGATGGTTCATCAGAATCTCTCGCGAAATCATCAGCCCGATGCCCTGTCCGTCTTTTTTGGTACTGAAAAAAGGAGAAAAAATCTTTTGAGCAACCTCGTCGGGGATGCCCGGCCCGTTGTCGCGCACTACCAGACGCGCCTCTGTGGGGTCAAGCAGTAGGGTGATGCTGTCGCCGATTTGGCTATCGCGAATTGCCTCGGAGGCATTTTTTACGGCATTGATGAGCACCTGCTCCATCTGCTCGGCATCGAGCGCAATGCGCACAACTTTTTCAGGCACTTCTAACTGAAGCCGAACGCCCATTGCCTTGCAGCGTGCCGCCATAAGTTGGTGTACATCGCGCAGCATTTTTTGTACTTCGGTGGGTTCTTTATGGGGTTGGGGCAAGCGCACCACGTCCGAAAAATTATTCATAAAGCGGTTTAGGTGCTTATTTCGGTGTATGATGACCTCCAAGGCTTGCAAATAGTCGTCGCGGTCTTCGCCTTCGGGCGGGGCGTAGTGTTTGAGCGTATCGAGCAGGGAGTTGACCGCTCCCATGGAGTTGTTAATCTCGTGGCTCATCATGCGGATTACTTTGCTAAACGCCTTCCGTTCCGAAGCCATAATTTCGTGGCTTACGTCTTCAATCAATAAAAAAAACTGTTCAAATCCTTGATGCACGAACGACGCTAAGTGGCATTTGTAGCGTTGTGTGCCCGAAACTTCTACGGTAGTAGCTTCGCCGGTGTGAAGGGCTGCCACGCGCTGAAAGACCAGATGCGGCAGCTGAGCGATGGGCTGTTGGTAGAGCATCGCAGAGGTTTGCCCGAGAAGCCGCTCGGCGGCAGGGTTGAGCGATACGATGCGCTGGTCGTAGTCGAGCACCACCAAACCGGCGGGCGAGGCGCGAATGAGCTTATCGAGAAAATAATGCTGTTCCTTTTTGGCAGCGCGCTCTTCGCGGAGTTTGTCCATCATCGTGTTATAGACCGAGATAAGCTGGTTGATTTCGGGCTGCGGCGAGGGCATAAATTTTACCTGAAAATCTTGTTCGCGAATTGCGCGTGTGCCTTCGGCGATAAGTTGCAGGGGTTCGAAAAACTGCCTTGCGAGCCGCAGCGAGTACCACATAGAAAGGGCAATGCCTATCTCTACCAGAAAAAAATACAGGCGGTGTTCGGCGAATAGCGGCCAGCTCAGGGCAATGAGCAGCCCATGAATGAGCACTATCAGGACGATAAATTTAGTTTTCAGGTTCATAGCGTATGCCGTATTTATCCATTTTTCGGTACAAAGCGTTGCGGCTGATACCCAACGCGCGCGCCGCAGGGGCTACTTTGTAGCGGTTTGCTTGCAGGGTGCGCTCAATGAGTTTGCGCTCGAGTTCTTCGAGGGTGTTCACTTCTTCGGGCAGGGAGTCGGCAGCGGCGGCGACGGGGGTGCGCCCGCCGAGGCTGCTGCGTTGCTTAAAATCGCTTACGGTTAACTCGTTGCTCGTACACATAAGCACCGTGCTTTCCACCAAGTTTTTTAGTTCGCGAATATTGCCATAGAACGGCTGCTCGGCAAGCCAGTGCATCGCCTCGGCGTGTATGGAAAGCTGCGGCCGCTGATAGGTCTGTTTGAACGCCTCGAGAAAATGCGCCACGAGGAGCGGAATATCGCCTTTTCGTTCGCGCAGGGCGGGCAAATAGACCGTAATGAGGTTGATGCGAAAAAATAAATCTTCGCGGAAACGCTCTTCTTTGACCATCTGCGCTAGGTTGCGGTTAGTTGCCGAAATAATGCGCACGTCGGCGTGGCGGGTGGTACTGCTGCCGAGCACCTCGAACTTGCGGTCTTGCAGCACCCGCAGCATTTTCACTTGGCTGGCGGCGTCGAGTTCCCCAATTTCATCGAGGAAAATACTGCCTTTTTCTGCCATCTCGAACCGCCCTTTGCGGTCGGCGTAGGCGTTGGTAAACGCGCCTTTTTTGTGCCCAAACATCTCGCTTTCAAAAAGCGACTGCGAGATGCCGCCCAAGTTAACCTTTATAAACGCCTCGTTTTTGCGCAAGCTATTGCGGTGCAACGCCTCGGCGACGAGTTCTTTTCCCGTGCCGCTCTCGCCCAAAATAAGTACGGGCGCATCGGTGCGGCAGACTTTGCCGAGCGTGTCGAGGATATGCACGAGTTGCGGGTCTTCGCCGACGATGCCCGCAAAATCGAACGCTTTATCGAGTTTGGTGCGCGAAAGGGCAGGGCGGGGCACACTTTCCGAGAGGCTCAATGCGGTTTGTACGGCTTGCAGCAAGTGCGCATTGTCCCACGGTTTGCTCAGAAAATCGGCCGCGCCGAGCTTCATGCCTTCGATGGCAAGCACCATGTGCCCCCAGCCAGTCATTAAAATGACAGGTATCTTCGGCCAGCGGCTTTTTAGTTGGCGGAGGGCGGCAATTCCCTCATCGCCGCTCGTTTCGATGGTGAAATTCATATCGAGCAACACGAGCGCAATAGCGTGTTGCTCCAACACGGTAAAGGCTTCTTTGGGCGAGCAGGCCGTCAGGCTTCTCATGCCGTGCTGTTTGAATAGCATTTTGAGCGAAGTTTGCACGGCGAGGTCGTCATCTACAATGAGTATCATACGTTAGGGGCTTGGTAAAGCGGTGTGTGGGGCAAGGGTAAGGATGGATAGCTAGTTGGCAGTTGTTGGGTCAAGGTACGCAAAATATTGGCACTGCCCAGCATTATTATACGAAGTGCGCCTTAATGGGCGATGTGCGGTAAAAAACAATTGAAAAAGGGCAAAACCGTTCATGCAAATACGTGAGAGTTTGTAGGAGTTTTGATGCGCTACGCCTTGTGTTTTTTTGCTAATAACGCGAACATCCGAAAAGGAAAGAAAGGTTGTGCGTGTTTTTCAAGATAATTTTTTGTGCCAATGCTATGAAATGTGCAGGCGGCTTGCTAACTTTCAAGACTTTTTGCAAACCACACACGCTACAACGTCTCTGTAAATAGGCAGTGTCTTTTACAAGACCACGCCTATTTGCATAGGCAAATGTTTCGATTTTAAAACTACAACAAACCTTTTTTGCAGCCATGCAGGAACTCTTTACAGCCTTTCGCGAAAATTGTGGCTTTGGCCTGATAGCCAATTATAAAAACATCTCCTCGCGCCAGATGACGCTCGATGCCATCGAAGCACTGCGCCGCATGATTCACCGAGGGGCGATTGCCGCCGACGGAAAAAGCGGCGACGGCAGTGGCTTTTTGTTCTCTATGCCCCAACGCTTTATGCGGCGCATTGCCGAAATGAACGGTATTGACTTACCAGAAAAATACGCCGTCGCGATGCTATTTCTTACCGATACCGAACAGCGTACCGTATTTGAGGAAACGTGCCATAAGAACGATTTAAAAGTAATTTTTTACCGCGACGTACCGATTGACTCAAGCGTGTTGGGGCAACAAGCGCGCGAAGCACTGCCCAGCA
Source organism: uncultured Roseobacteraceae bacterium (assembly GCA_964444995.1). Lineage (GTDB taxonomy): Bacteria > Bacteroidota > Bacteroidia > Cytophagales > Flammeovirgaceae > CAYUJH01. The sequence continues at coordinate 8,995 of CAYUJH010000007.1, forward strand.
TCACACAGGCATTTGTAGTGCCCAATTCGCTGATGGCAACCCGCAGGTTTACCCCCCTTTTGTATCTTACTCGCAAAGAGGTAGAATGCACCTTAAAAGATGTGCAGGATTTCTACATTGCTTCGTTTTCCGACACTACCATTTCGTACAAAGGGTTGGTCATGCCCACACTCATCAAAGAGTTTTACGAAGACCTGCAAGAGCACGACTTCGAGATAAGTTTTGCCTTATTCCACCAACGTTTTTCTACCAACACCTTGCCCCGTTGGTCGATGGCGCAGCCGTTCCGTACGCTGGCGCACAACGGCGAAATAAACTCGATTGAGGCGAACCGTTTTAACATAGAAGTACACGCCGAAAACTTTGAAAGCGAGGTCTTTACCAAAGAAGAACTCCAGCGCATTATGCCTATCCTTACGAAGGGGGGCAGCGACAGCGCGAGCTTCGACAACGCCTTTGAGTTTTTGCTCCATGCCGGTATGGACTTTTTTAAGGCTACGCGTAGCATGGTGCCAGCACCTTGGCAAAATGCGCCCTTCATGGACTCCAAGTTGCGCGCTTTCTACGAATACACCTCTTGCAACTTCGAGGCGTGGGACGGCCCGGCGGCACTCTCCCTTACCGACGGCCGGCACATTGGTTGCGTACTCGACCGCAACGGCTTGCGCCCCGCTAAGTACATCATCACCCGCGACCACCGCATTGTTATCAGTAGTGAGTATGGGGTAATTGACCTCGATGACGACATCATCGAAAGGCAGGGAAAGCTCCGAAGCGGCGAGATGATTGGTATTGACCTAAAAAACGGCGTAATTCTTACCAACAGCGAGATAAACGACTACCTCAAAAATGTGCATCCGTATTCCAAATGGCTTAACGAAAACAGTTCGTTTTTGATGGAGCACGCCGATAAAAACTTTTCCGATGTAAGTGAATACCGCTACGAAAATTTGGTAGAAATGCAACGCTACCACAACTATACCAATGAGGTAGTGGAAAGCATTATCGAGCCGATGCTCTCGAAGGGCAAAGAAGAAACCGGCTCGATGGGCGACGATACACCTCTTGCGTGTTTCAGCCAAATTCAGCGAAATTTTACCGACTTTTTCCGTCAGAAATTCGCCCAGGTAACCAATCCGCCGATTGACCCTATCCGCGAGAAGCTCGTCATGTCCACAAGTATCAACCTCGGCCCGAAAAACAACGTGCTGCGCGACGGGCCAGCGAACGCGCACCGGCTTAAAACAATGACCCCTATCCTTTCCAAGGAAAAAATAGACGTGTTGCGCAATTTCGGCACAGAAAACGAGCCGCTCTACGACCCTGCCTACAAAGGAAAAGTGTTCCACACGCATTTTACCAAAGACCTGCGCGAAGCGCTGTACGACTTGGGCAGGCGCGTAGTGAAGGCGGTCGAACAGCAAAAGGTACGCATCGTCTTTCTCGACGACCGTATGCTTTCCCGCGAGCATCTGCTACTTCCTATGCCGGTAGTGGTAGGATACCTTAACACCTTGCTTGCCAAAGAAAAAATGCGCAGCAAGGTAAGCCTTGTGGTCATCACCGGCGAAGTGCTCGACTCGCACTCCTGCGCCGTAATGCTCGCCTACGGGGCAACAGCGATTTACCCCTACTTGGCGTATGCCACAGCGATACAGGTGCTCGAACGCAAAGGCAAGGTCAAAAAAGTGGACTACAAACAGGCCCTGAGCAAGGTGCATGGGGCACTCAATTCGGGGGTGCTCAAAATTATGTCGAAAATGGGCATTGCTACGGTGGAAAGCTACCAAAACTCTGCCTTGTTCGATGTGATAGGGCTGCATAGCGACATCATCAAAGAGTGCTTTAACCGTTCGCAGGGTTTCCTTTCTGGTCTTACCTACGAAGACCTAGAGTTTCGCATCCACCGCTATCATCGCGAAGCGTATAAACACTTCTTTATCAAGAAGATGTATCCGCTAGAGGTAGGTAGCTTTTACAAATACATGGACAAGGGCGAGTACCACGACTTTTCGCCCGATGTGGCGCGGACGGTCAACCGCTTTGCGCGTACTGGCAAGCCCGAAGACTACGTAATCCTGCGCGACCGTATCAACAACCGTGGGCTGCGCATGATTCGCGATTTTTACCAACTCGACGTAGAAACGCGCACGCCTGTCCCGCTCGAAGACGTTGAGCCTGCCGGCGAAATTATGAAACGCTTCTCTTCGGCGGCGATGAGCCTCGGCTCTATTTCGCCCGAAGCCCACCAAGCAATTGCCGAGGCGATGAACCTTGTGGGCGGCCGCTCCAATTCTGGCGAAGGGGGCGAAGACCGACGACGGTATAAAACGATTCACAACAGCAAAATTAAGCAGGTAGCCTCTGGGCGGTTCGGGGTTACGCCCGAATACCTGCGCAATGCCGAAGAAATTCAGATAAAGATTGCACAAGGTGCCAAACCCGGCGAGGGTGGGCAACTCCCCGGCTCGAAGGTTACGCCACTGATTGCCTCGCTGCGCTGCACCATTCCGGGCGTTACGCTTATCTCGCCGCCGCCGCACCACGACATCTACTCCATCGAAGACCTCGCCCAGCTTATTTTCGACCTCAAGCAGGTAAATCCCGAAGCGCAAATAGGCGTTAAACTCGTTTCCTCGGCAGGCGTGGGCACGATTGCCGTAGGGGTCGCCAAAGCATACGCCGATAAAATCATTATTTCCGGTGCCGACGGGGGCACGGGTGCGGCACAACTTAGCTCCATTAAATTTGCGGGGAATCCGTGGGAGCTGGGGTTGGTAGAGGCTCATAATGCTTTGAAAGTCAATAAATTACGCGAATTTGTAGAACTGCAAACCGACGGCGGGCTGAAAACCGGTCTCGACGTGGTAAAAGCGGCGATTATGGGGGCGGAAAGTTTTGGCTTTGGCACGGTGCTGCTTTCTACGGTAGGCTGCAAGATTTTGCGCGTCTGCCACTTGAACAAATGCAGCGTGGGCATCGCTACCCAAGACGACGTATTGCGTGCGCATTACATAGGTACGGTGGAGGGCATCGTGCGTTACCTTACCTCTGTAGCCGAGGAGATACGCGAACTGTTAGCAAAATTGGGTTACCGCTCACTCGGCGACGTAATCGGCCAGACGCACCTGCTCAAAGTGGTCAATGATGAGCTGGCCAAGAAGTTCGACTTCGATTCGTTGCTTGTCCAAACGCCGGGAATCAACATACGTACCAAAGAAAAAAACGAGCCGTTCGACCGCAACTTGTTTGAGAAAGACTTACTAGAGCGCGAACTGCTCCCAACAATTAAAGCACCCAAATTTCCTCTTTCAATACACCGGAAAATTCACAATACCAACCGCAGTTTTGGTGCACTTATCAGCGGGGTAATTGCCCAGTACTACGGCGATAAAGGGCTGCCTAAGGAAACGCTCACGCTCAACCTCGAAGGCAACGCTGGGCAGTCGCTCGGAGCGTTTTTGAGCAACGGCGTGCTGATAAAGCTCACAGGTAGCGCGAACGATTATGTGGGCAAGGGAATGCACGGCGGGCAGATTATCATCACGCCCAAGTCGCCACATAAGGAGTACAACTTGGCGGGGAATACCTGCTTGTACGGTGCTACGGGAGGCAAACTCTTTGTGGCAGGAAAGGTAGGCGAACGCTTCGCGGTGCGCAATTCGGGCGCGTTGGCCGTGGTAGAAGGCACCGGCGACCACCCCTGCGAGTACATGACCGGCGGAACGGTAGTTATCTTGGGCGAAACAGGGCATAACTTCGGGGCAGGGATGACCGGCGGCGTAGCGTTTGTCTATGACCGCAAGCACCAATTCATTGACAAGATGAACCAAGAACTCATCAAAGCCGAGCGCATTGATACCGACGAAACCGACGAAGGGCGGCACTACCTCAAGAAAATCCTGCGGAGCTACTACTACCGCACCAACAGCCCCAAGGCAAAGCGCATTTTGGAGTATTTCCGCGAGGAACTTCGGTACTTCTATATGGTAACCTCGAAAGACATGCAAGCGCCGCTCAATCCGATGGAGGGTAACTAACCTATCCTCCTTGTTTGCGTAGGTTGGGCAGTGGGGGGTAAAGCCACCCACATAAAAGGGTGATACATAAAAAGAGGCTGCTCCCCGAGTATGCCTCTTTTTGTGTTAAATAGGCTTCCGTTTGCAGAAATATGCCTTGTAAGAGCAACTATTCTGCGTTATTTCGCATCTCTCATATTGTTATCAATTTCCTATTTCAAACTATATCTGTATGAAGAATCACTATCTAAAAACAACCTGCACTGCTGCTTTCTTGTGCTTTTTTGCCCTCGGTGCACACGCACAGGGCATTAAAGGAACAATTAACAGTGAGGGAGAGCCGCTCCCTTTCGCCACGATATTCATCGAAGAGTTGGGCACGGGCACTAGCTCAAACCGCGACGGCTATTTCGAATACCGCCTTGCACCGGGGGCGTACCGCGTACAGTTTAAGTACATGGGCTACCAGTCGGTTACCAAAGAAATAGTGGTAAAAGAGCAGTTCGAGACCTTGGACATTGAATTAGCACCTACTGTGGTGCAGCTGCGAGAAATAGAAGTGGCAGCGCGACGCGAAGACCCCGCCTACACCGTTATCCGCAAGGCGATTGCGAAGAGTAAATATCACACCCTACAACTCGACAGCTACACGGCCGAGGTATATATCAAAGGAGGTGGGCAACTCAAAAAAATCCCGTTCTACCTAAAAAAAGAAATGAAAAAGGAGGGTATAGATACCTCTACGGTCTATCTTACGGAATCTATCAGCAAAGTTACCTACACGCGCCCTAACACCTACAAAGAGGAGGTCATCTCAATCCGACAGACCGGCGACGATAACTCTACCAGCCCAAACGGTTTTATTCAGGGCAGTTTTTACGAGCCAGAGATTGCCACGGCCGTTTCGCCCCTTTCCCCACGTGCGTTAGCGTACTACCGCTTTCAGTACCTCGGTAGTTTTTTTGACGGCGAGCATGAAATCAACAAAATCCGCGTTGTGCCTCGCGTGCGTGGCGAAGACGTGTTTGAGGGGGAAATCTACATCGTCGAGGGGCTGTGGTGCATTCACAGTGTGGACTTGCGCACACGGAAATTGGGCTTCGATATTGCTATCAAACAAATTTATGCCCCAGTAGCAGAAAGCGTCTGGATGCCGATTAACCACAAAATAGGCGTAGAAGGAGGCATTTTGGGTATTCGAGTGGCGTATGAATACTTGGCGACCCTGAGCAACTACACCCTCACGCTCAACCCTGACTTGGAGGTGGAAAAAATGCTGGTAATTGATGAAAAAATAGAGCGCGAAGCCGCCAAAGAAATCGAAAAAAGCACGGGTGGGCTGCTCAACGAAAATACCGAAGCCATTTTTAGCGAAAAAGAAGAATTTACCCGTAAGGAACTGCGCAAAACACTGCGCAAGTACGAAAAAGAGATGCTAGAAGCCGCCGACGACTTACCCGACAGCGTAACGTTTGCCTACAGCCAGATAAAAATAGACTCCAATGCGTACATCCGCGACTCGGCCTACTGGGCGACCATGCGCCCTGTGCCACTTCGAGAAGTAGAGGTGCGCAGCTATCAAAAGCTCGATAGCATCGCCTTTGCCGAAAAAGCCAAGCGCGAAGAAGCCGAAGCCGATACCACGACGAACAAGAGCGGCTCGAAAAAAAAGAAAGGATTTGACCTTAATAGCGTGCTGACGGGACATACGTTCAAACTCGGAAAATACACGCGCTTGAAATACGTCTCGCCGCTTACGCAAATTGAATTTAACACCGTAGAAGGGTACTACGCCGAGTTGCCCCTGTCGCTCTATTGGAGCAAGCCGCGCCAAGCCAAACGCATTGCATTCGATACGCGCCTGCGCTACGGCTTGGCTAGTCAGCGACTCAACGCCTTTGGCGCACTTTTGTACCGGTATAATCGCAATGCAGAGTACGGAACGTTCCGGCTCGAAGGAGGGCGCTACGTTCGTCAGTTTGGTAACCCCGACCCTATTTCGCCCACAATTAATACACTGTGGAGTTTGTTGGGAGAACGAAACTATCTAAAGCTCTTCGAGCGCGACTACCTCCGCGTTTCGCTCTCGCAACGCTTGGCAAAGGGCGTGGTGGTCAAACCGTTTGCCGAGTGGAACTACCGGCGCGAGCTGTTCAACCAAAGCAACGAACGCTTTATCAATGTGGACGAGCGAGAATATACGCCCAATGCGCCGGTAAATCGCGAGTTGGAAAGCACGTCGTTCCCTTCTCATGCGGCGGCGATTGCTGGTGTGCAGGTAGAATATTTGCCTCTGGTGAAGTACAAGCTGATAAACGGTAAAAAGCGCGAGTTTACCGACGACTCGCCCATCGTGCGCTTCAAGTACCGCAAAGGTATCCCGAACCTTGCCAACTCGGAGGTAGATTTCGACCATCTTGAACTCGGCGTGCAGCATCAGTTTAAGGTAAGTGCGCGGGGCCGGCTCGACCTGAACCTCTACGGTGGCATTTTCCCCAATGCCAAGCAACTGTATTTCATGGACTTTCAGCACTTCCCCGGCAACCGCACGTTCCTGCAAGACTCCGACCCGGTGCGCAGCTTCCGCCTGCTCGACTACTACGAATTTAGCACGGCCGACAACTACTTTGCCGGCCATGCCTACTACCAGTTCCGCCGGCTGCTGCTCACACAGCTCTTCGAGCTACGTATCATAGGGCTGCGCGAAAATATTTTGGTCAATTATCTGCATACCAACTCTTCAAAAAACTACACGGAAATAGGCTATAGTTTAGACAACATTTTGCGCGTTTTCCGCATAGAAGCCGTTGCTAATTTTGAAGATAGCCGCTATTTGGGTTGGGGGATTCGCGTAGGGATTTCTACCAACTTAAAGGGGCTTGTTACGGTAGAGTAGGGGGTTCGGAGGCTTCTCGATAGCGAAGGTGTGGTAACTGATACTGCTTGGGCACCCGCACAACGAGGTGCGCACCGTCCGA
>CAYUJH010000007.1:16001-16878 GCA_964444995.1 uncultured Roseobacteraceae bacterium
GCACGGCTTGGCAGGTTAGCCGCTCGTTGGGGCGCAACCTGCCATTCTGTGTCATTTGCTCTTCTCGTTTTGTAGGTTCGGCAAGCCCTTCCGCACCTTGTTTTACGATAGCCTTGCAGGTAGTACAGCGTCCTTTTGCCCCGCAGGCGTGCATCCAATCAAGCCCGGCCTGTTGGAAAATCTGCAACAGCGAGTGCCCAGCGGTTTCCGTAGTAAGGGTCAAACCCTCCATATTTTCAATGCGTATGTGTATCATCTTTACAGATTTTCGCAAAAAAATCGTACAAACATGGTGTTTTTGTGCCAAAATTCGTATAACTTAACGGCTTAATTTGTGCACGCTTTTTAGAAAAGCAACAAACTATTTTAAATCTCGTCTATAAAGAGTTGATGAGTGTCTTAGTTCTGCGGCCTTTCAATTAGTACGCACATTGGCAGGGCAAAAGTCGCTTTGTTTCCCTATGTTTAGCCTCTACTCATACGATTTTTATATTATGCAATCAACACCGGATATTACCCCTATTAAAAAGTACGCCACACGGTACGCCGCCACACTTTGCGATGCGTTTTTTGAACATCACACGGTGATAGAGGGACCGCAGGTGGTCTCGTTGGCCAACGTACACCATGTAAACCTGATGGTGGTAAAAAATATTTTTCAGCAGTGGCAAGTCGAAACCAACCGGCTGAAAAGCCCGCTGTTCAACTACCAAGCCCCCGAAGTGCGCGAAGCCCTTGCCCAGTTCATGGGTGTGCTCTCTCAGCATATCCGCATCGAGCGCACGCATTTCGAGCCGCTGCTCCGCAAATCCACACAAGAAACGCTTCTGCTTTTGTTTTATCCGGGCTATTACTTCAAGCAATTTTTCGCGCAATT
>CAYUJH010000008.1:0-552 GCA_964444995.1 uncultured Roseobacteraceae bacterium
TCTTGCAAATTGCGGCACAGCGTATCTAGTTCTTTGAGTTCTTTTTGCCCAAAAAGTTTGCGGTAGCCCCGCGTGGGATATTCCTTTTGCAGCGTAGAAAAAGTAAGCTGATTGCGCACCAGTTTGCCCGAGAGTGTGCGGCGCGTGGCATCGTGCAAGATAGTAAACGCGATGCGGGCGAGGTTGGCAAGTACGATGCCTGCGTGCCCGTAAAAGTCTTGAGCGGCTTTGGCGCACAAAAATCGGTTTGCGCGCGCCTGTTGCTCGGCTTCGAGCAGGGCCACTTTGGCATAGCCGAGGGCGAGCAGTACGCCTCTGTGGAGCGTACCCATTTCCAAAAAGGCTTGTTTTACCTCGTCGCTAACTCCCTTGCTGCTGAACAGTACGCTGGTGCTGTCGGCATCGTGTAGGCGGTAGCGAAAGCGCACCCATGCCTCTACAGGGAGGCTTAACATGTCGCGGACGTACTGTGCGTGTGCGTCTAGGGGTTCTTTCTTGTAGTCAAAATCGGCGGGTGGGACTCGTGTCGGCATCTCGGATAAGGCGTTTAGG